>JAEZRD010000001.1 GCA_023440975.1 Methanobacteriota archaeon
ATAACATACCCAAATTATTGCAATAACTGAGAATGCTATTAAAGTTAAAAACATTGTGTTTAATACATTTTTCCTTTTAGCTAAGCCCCCATAAAAAAGGGCTGCTCCTGGAATACTCATAAGTAATGCTAGAATTGTTGCTACAATTACCCATGCAGTATTTCCTGTATTTAATACTGCGATTGCTGCCATAAAAATCTCTTTCTCTCAATATTTTTTTATTTTACAAAAAATTTTAATAATGTTAAAGACGGAAAACATCTTCCGTATTAATAAAGTTATTCACCGAGATATATAAACATTTTGATAAAAAAACAATAGAAAGTAAAATAATAAAAAAATAGCATTAAAAAGTTTAAAAAAAAATATGAATTTGAATAATAATATATTAATTTAAAAAAAATAAGTGAAAAAAAGGAGAAAAGGGTGGATAGAGATAAGTCATTTAGACTGCATCATCTCCTTTTTCCCCTGTTCTTATTCGGATGACATTATCAATTGGTGAGATGAAAATCTTACCATCTCCAACTTCACCAGTTCTAGCAGCTTCAATAACCGCTTGACTAACTTCATCAACGTCTTCGTCTTTAACAATTAATTCAACACGACTTTTTGGGATTAAATCAATACAATATTTAGATCCTCTGTAAGATTCTCTAATACCTAATTGTCTACCTCTCCCTTTAATCTCAGAGATATTCATTCCATCACAACCAACTGCGATTAATGCTTTCTTTACCTCTTCCAATTTTTCTCCACGAATTACTGCGATTATTCTTTTCATAAATATCAGATCCCATTACACATTAATTTTTATAAATTGTATCCAGATTCCTCGTGAAGGTTTGTGTCTAATCCTTCTACTTCTACTTTTTCTTCTACTCTTATACCCATAGTCATATCAAGCACTTTAGCAATAATGTAACTTACTACAAATGCATATACTACGGAAACACATACTGCAATAACTTGTATTCCTAATTGTCCAGGATTACCATATAATAATCCTGATGCTGCAGAATTTATGAAAGGTGATGCAAATATACCTGTTGCAAGTGCTCCCCATATACCAGAACATCCGTGAACACCAAATACATCTAAAGCATCATCATAACCAAGTTTTTCTTTTAAGTAGTATACTGCGAAGTATGATACACATGATGCTCCTAGACCAATTACTATTGAAGCAGGTACATCAACAAATCCTGCTGCTGGTGTAATTGCAACTAATCCTGCAATTAACCCAGTAATTGCACCTAATACTGTTGGTTTTCCAACTTTTATTGTATCAATAATACACCATACTATGAGACCTACACATGCTGCAACTATACTGACAAGTATTGCACTACTTGCTAGTCCCCCTGCTGTTAATGCAGATCCTCCATTGAATCCTAACCATCCAAAGAATAGGAATGCTGCACCCAGTACTGAGTATCCGAGGTTATGTGGTAATAATGTTTTTTCTTTACGAGTTCCTAATACTAGAGCTAATGCTAATGCGGATACACCACAGTTAATATGTACAACTGTACCCCCTGCAAAATCGAGAGCTCCGAGGTTCATTAACCAACCTCCACCCCATACCCAGTGGCATATTGGGATGTATATAAGAGTTACCCATGCAATGATATATATTATCCATGCGCTTGTTTTCATTCTTCCGACGATTGCACCTGATATAAGTGCTCCGGTTAATGCTGCGAAAGTTAATTGGAAAGTAACATAAAGTATTGTTGGGATAGAACCATTCATGCCGTCAGGTGAGATTCCTGTCATGAACAGATTTGTTGGTGATCCAATTATTCCACTTATTGATGAACCGAAAGCTACTTGATATCCATAACATACCCAGATTACTGCAATAATTGAGAATGCTATTAAAGTTAAGAACATTGTGTTTAGTACGTTTTTCTTTTTAGTTAATCCACCATAAAAAAAGGCGGCTCCAGGTATACTCATGAGTAATACTAAGATTGTTGCTACAATTACCCATGATGTATCTCCTGAACTTAATGCTGCGATTGCTGCCATAAATATCTTTTTCTCTTAAAAATTTTTATTTAATAAATTTTGGTTTTGTAAATTATACCATGAAAAAATTTTGAATAAACTTAATGATATAAAAGTTTTTTAGCTTATAAATTATGAATTTTTTTGAATTGGTTTTATTTTTGTAAAATATCTACATTGACGAATCATTATTTTGTTTATTCAAAAAATTTTTAATGGCGGAAAACGGAAACCGTCTTCCGATATAATAAAGTAGTAATTCTTAATATATAAACATTTTGGTCAAAAAAATAAAAAACAAAACCCTGAAAAAACAATTAAAATAAAAAATTAACCATAAAAATAACTTAAAATAAAAAAAACCAAAAATAAATACCCATAAAACAGAATAAATTAATAAAAAACAAATAATAAAAAAACAAAACAAAAAAATTTAAAAAAAATAAATTAAATAAAATACCGGAAAAAATAAAAAATAAGATCAAACAAGGAAAAAACTTCAAAAAAAAATACTTAGCACAAAATAGAATAATATATAAATGATAAAAAAATAAATATTAAAAATGTATAATAACTAAAAATCAAATATTATACAAAAAGAATAAACTGTTTTAAAAAAAAAATTTATAGAACTAGGTGTCGAACTTGAATCCAATAACAAAAGGAAATATAATAGTTATTTTAACAATCGCTTTGTTAGCATTAAGTTTGAGCAGCGTAGCTGCTCATTTAACAGGGAATATAATAACTAACAGCCTGTACCCAACAGGCGATTCAAGTAAATTAACTACAATTGATAATGGTAATTTCACACCTAATACAAATCAAATGTCTAACAATAATTCAACTTCTGATGAAAACAACACTACAATAAGTGAAAACACAAGTAAAAACACATCAGTAAGTGAAAACACAACTTCAGACAACACCAGTAAAAACACTGGAGATAATAAAAGCTTAACTGAAGAAGTATCTGAAATATTGCAATAAAAAAAATTAGACATATAACTTAAACATTATCAGTATAATACATATTATATTAGATAATTTACTTTTTTAATTAATAATTTAACTAACATGTGAATATGTTAAATTAAAATTAATCAAATTAAAAATTTTATATTATTAACTTTATTATTAAATTACAAAAAACAATCAAAAAAAAAAGGAAGATACAATGAGTGAAAAAAACAGCATTGGAATTAAAGTAAAACAAATGAGAGAAACTCAACAAATGAGTGAAGAACAACTATCAGAAAATAGTGGAGTAAGCTTAAAAATAGTTAAAGCTATAGAAAACGGAGATGTAGTTCCTTCCCTCACACCATTAACCAAAATTTCAAGAGCATTAGGTGTAAGACTTGGAACATTCTTAGATGACACCCCTGAAGAAGATCCAATAATAGTAAGACAAGGAAAAAGTAATCATACCGTATACTTTTCTGGTAGAGAAAATGTTACAAATAATTCCAATCTTGAATTTAATGCATTAGGTGCTGGAAAAGTTGATAGACATATGGAACCCTTCATAATAGATGTTGAATCTAAAGAAGATGAATACGAATTATCCTCTCACGAAGGAGAAGAATTCATTTATGTATTAAATGGAGATATTGAATTAGAATATGGTCAAGAAACATATGTTTTAAACAAAAACGACAGTGTCTACTACGATGGTATAGTACCACACCACTTACATTCATACAATAAAGAAAAATCCCAAATTTTAGCAGTGCTTTACACTCCAATGGATTAAAAAAAAAGAAAATAATGATTGAGAAAAAAAATAGATGATACAAATGTATGAAATAACAGTAACACCCCGTTTTGGAGACATAGACGGATTAAAACATGTGAACAATAATAAGATTGTAGACTGGTTCGAACTTGCAAGAAACGATATATTCAGATTCTTCACACCAAATTTGAGTTTGGAAGATGAAGACTGGAAATTAATACTTGTACACAATGAAGCAAACTTCGTTAACCAAACAAGATTTGGAAAAGAAGTAACCATCTTATCTTACATATTACGTGTTGGGAAAACATCATTCACAACAGGAGAAGAAGCATGGCAAGATGGAGAACTAAAAGCTACTGGAAAAAGTGTTACTGTATACTATGATTGGGTAAATGATGAAAGTATGAATATACCCGAAGATATTAAAGAAAAACTCAATCAACATTTAATTAAGGAAGAAGATATTGGTAAACACGTCCCAAGTATGAAGGTGCAATAAACATGTTTGAAATAACAGTACAACCACAATTTGGTGATGTTGATGCAATGAGATGTGTGAATAACACAGTAATAGGAAACTGGTTTGAAGTAGGAAGAAACGATATATTCAGATTCTTCACACCCGATTTAGACCTACATTATGACAAATGGAAACTAATAATGCTTAGAACAGAAAACGATTTTGTAGGTAAAACAGAATACGGAAAAGATGTCCTAATAAAATCATACATATTACATGTTGGAAACACCTCATTCATAACTGGACATGAAGCATGGCAAGATGGAGAACTAAAAGCTAAAGGTAAATCTGTTGTAGTGAATTTTAATTTCATGGAACAACATAAAGAACCAATACCTGAAGATGTTAAAGAAAAATTAAGAGAACATTTAATCTCAGAAGACGAAATAGCAAATGATTGTTTTTTAAATAAAGGAAAAAAAGATAAAAAAAATTAGGTGGTGTTTAAAATTTCAGAATTATTTACAGAAAAAGGATTAGGAGAATTCTTTGAAGACATGGCGAAAAAACAACCGGATCATGACTTCTTAGTATACCCAGATAGAGGACTTCGTTTCTCTTACAAAGAATTTGATGAACGTGCAGATAATCTAGCAAAAGGATTACTTGGAATAGGAATAGAAAAAGGAGACCATGTGGGAATATGGGCTAAAAATGTACCAGAATGGTTAACTTTCATGTTTGCAACAGCAAAAATAGGAGCAGTACTTGTAACAATGAATACTGCATATCAAAAACACGAAGTAGATTATGTATTAAAACAATCAGACATGAAAGCAATAGCAATGACTGATGGATTCCGTGACACTTCATATTTTGATATAATGTATGAACTCGTGCCTGAAATGAAAACTCAAGCTCGTGGAAACTTACATAGTCCAAAATATCCTCATCTTAAAGATATTATTTATATTGGTCAGAGAAAACATCGTGGAATGTATAATACTAACGAATTACTCTTACTTGGACAAAATATTCCAGATGAAGAATTAAAAGAAGCAAAAAGTAATGTTACTCAAAATGATGTTATTAATATGCAGTATACTAGTGGAACAGAAGGATTCCCTAAAGGTGTAATGTTAACAAGTCGTAACATTGTAAATGATGGTTATTATATTGGGGAAAACATGAATTACTCTAATAAAGATCGTTTATGTCTTATTGTACCACTTTTCCACTGCTTCGGTACTGTTCTCGGAGTAATGGCGGTGATTACTCATGGAGCAACACTTGTAATGCTTGAAGAATTCAATCCATTACTCACATTATCTTCTATTCAAAAAGAAAAATGTACTAGTGTTTATGGTGTTCCTACAATGTTTATTGCAGAATTAAACCATCCAATGTTTGATATGTTTGATTTAAGTAGCTTACGTACTGGTATTATGGCAGGATCAACTTGTCCTGTTGAAACCATGAAAGAAGTTATTGATAAAATGAACATGAAAGAAATCACAAGTGTATATGGTTTAACTGAAGCTGCACCAGGATTCACTCAAACATGTGCAGAAGATACATTTGAAAAGAAAATTAACACTGTTGGAAGAAAATTCCCTAATATTGAAGTTAAAATTATAGATCCTGAAACTGGTGAAACACTTGGACCAAATGAAACTGGAGAAATCATGTGTCGAGGATTTAATGTAATGAAGGGATATTATAATATGCCTGAAAAAACTGCTGAAACTATTGAACCTGATGGATGGTTACATAGTGGAGATTTAGCTACAGTAGATGAAGATGGATATTATTCAATTGTTGGTCGTATTAAAGATATGATTATTCGTGGAGGGGAAAATATTTACCCTCGTGAAATTGAAGAGTATTTATTCACTCATCCTTGTGTTAGAGATGTTCAAGTAGCAGGAATTCCTGATGAAAAATATGGTGAAATCGTTGGAGCATTCATTATTAAAGAAGATGATTGTGATGATGTTACAGAAGCAGATATTCGGGATTTCTGTATTGGGAATATTGCAAGATTTAAAGTTCCTAAATATGTTTTCTTTGTTGAAGATTTCCCACTTACTACTAGTGGAAAAATTATGAAGTATAAGTTTGGTGAAATTGGACTTAAACTTCTTGAGGAACGAAAAGCAAATGGAGAATTATAATCTTTTTTAGATAATTCTCTTTAATTTTTTTTATTTTTACTTTTTCTACTTTTTTTTAAAACTTTATTAATTTTTATAATTGAATGTATATTCCATAGTAATTATTAACATAATTATAGAATACTATTGATTTAAACAAAAATAAGATTTAAAATAATGAAAGTTTCATTGAAACTTTTATTTTAATAAAATTTAGATTCAATTTAATTGATAGAATGAATCTTAAGAAAAATAGGTTTAAATTATAAATTCCACAGTAGAATCTACAATATCATACTCTTTTGCAACATGATTAATTTCAGATTTAATATGATTTAAATTTTCTAAATTATTTTCACTAGATACTGATATTTTCATAGAACTTACATTACTTATTCCATCAAGTGACCATACATGTAAATCATTAATATCATTTACACCCTCAATATCTTTAATTTCATTTTTAAATGAATTTGTATTGAAACCCTCAGGTACTCTTTGAACAAGCACTTTTAGACTGCGATATAAATTACCCCCAAGATTATAGATAATCCATAAACTTATTCCTATACTTGCAAGGGGATCTAATATTGGGATGTTAACAAATATTAATACAATAGATAATACTAAAACTACTATCCATTCAATCACATCACCAAACAAATGAACATAAATACTTCTTTCATTGAATGTTTTTCCACCATATAATGCATAAACAGATAAACCTTTTAAAATTACTCCTAAAATAGCTACAAGTAGCATTCCTGTACTTGAAGGAGTTACAGGTTGGAATAAACGATTTATTGCTTCCCATAATACTACTGCACATGCACATATTACAATTGTAGAAGTTATAACAGCACCTAAAACACTGAATCTTTGATAACCATAAGTATAATCATAATTACGATCTTTTTCTGAAAATCGTTGCAGGAACCATGCAATAAATATTGCTAAGGTATCTCCAACATCATGTACTGCATCAGCAAGTATTGCAATACTGTTAGTTAATAATCCTCCAACAATTACTATAACATTAAAAATTAGGTTTAAAACTAGTGCGAATGAAAGGTGCACAGTAGCTTTATGATTGTAATCAACTTCTTTAGTCATGATATCAAATTATATGTTTTAAACAGTATATAACATTTTGTAAGCAAAAACATTCATATGAACAAATATTCATATAAAAATAGAATGTTTCTTATAAATTTAAATCTCCTTTTTCAATTTTTTCACTAGTTAACTTACTTGCAAAATTAGCACTATAATTTATACTATAACCATCAAGTCTAGAACTTAAATAAGCAGCCATAAAAGTATCCCCTGAACCAGTAGGATAATTAACATTTTCCACCTTAACTGGAGGAACACTTAACACTTCACCAGAAACATTAGAATAAATTAATGAACCTTTATCACTTCTAGTGATTATAACTTCACTTGGACCTAAAACACTTAAATCATGAGCAATGACATCTAATGGATTATCTTCAAAAAGAATATTTGCTTCATTTTCATCTAAAAATAATCCTTCAACAACACTTAAAATTTCAGTTATGTCTTGATTTTTAAATAATTCCACTTTACCTTTATTTGATTTTCTAAGGAAACCTTGTAAACTTAAGTATATTGGAATATTAAATTTTTTCAAATCTTGAAGGAAATTTTTAGTGAAATCTGTTGGAAGTAAGGGATTTAAAATTATTGCACTATATTCATTATCTTTTATGATTGTTTGAATTTCTTTAATTGTTATTGGGATATCTGCAAAATTACTATATTGAACTCTTTTATCATTAATGTATTTATTTGTGAAAGTGATTGTTTCATTTTTAAATTTATGTTGAATTTTATGTATATCTGGAAATTCATTTAATAATGTTTCATCATTTTTAGCTAAGCTTATAACTAGTGTGTATGGTATGTTTAGTTTTTCAAAGACAAAACTTTGATAATACAATGCTCCACCTACTTTATTGGTGGTTTTATCTTTTATTAGTAAATCTTTGCTTAGTGGTCCAATTACTAGTAAAGGTTTCATAAAAATCAATTAGAATAATTTGTTAAAGTTAAAAAAAAAGTTAAAAAAAAGTTTATATTGGAATAGAAATTATTTCTATTCTATTCCTCTATCTTGCATTCTTTCGTGTTCTGCAATGTTAGCCATTTCTAAACCTTTCATTGCTTCTCCAAGACCTTTGGATACTTCTGCTAATTTTTCTGGTTTATCATAATTAGCTGTAGCTTCTACTATTGCTTTTGCGAATGCTTCTGGGTTTCCTGATTTGAAGATTCCTGATCCTACGAAAATTCCATCTGATCCTAATTGCATCATTAAGGATGCATCTGCAGGTGTAGCTATTCCTCCTGCTGCGAAGTTTACAACTGGTAAGTGTCCGAGTTTTGCTGTTTCTTTTAATAATGGAAGTGGTGCTTCTATAATTCTTGCATATTCTCTGAGTTCTTCTTCGTTTTTGTTTTTTATGTCACGGATTTCTCCGGTTACCATTCTCATGTGACGTACAGCTTCAACTACATTTCCTGTTCCAGGTTCTCCTTTGGTACGAATCATTGCTGCTCCTTCGTCTATTCTTCTTAGTGCTTCTCCTAAGTTTCTTGCTCCACATACGAATGGTATTGTGAATTCTTTTTTGTTAATGTGATATTCTTCATCTGCAGGAGTTAGTACTTCACTTTCATCTATCATGTCTACGCCGAGTGTTTCAAGTATTTGTGCTTCTGCTATGTGGCCGATTCTTGCTTTTGCCATTACTGGGATGCTGACTGCATTTACTACTTCTTCTACGATTGTTGGGTCAGCCATTCTTGCTACTCCACCTGCAGCTCTAATATCTGCTGGTACTTTTTCTAATGCCATTACTGCTACTGCTCCTGCATCTTCTGCTATTGCAGCTTGTTCAGCATTTACTACATCCATTATGACTCCACCTTTGGTCATTTTTGCAAAGCCTTCTTTTAATACATCGGTTCCTTTTTCCATAAAAATTTTTCTCCTATTATTTTGTTTATAGATTATAAAATTAGTTTTAACATTAAATGTTTCATAACTATTTAGAATCTATTTTTTTTAATATTTATAAATAGTTATTAATCAAATCTAATATATAACTATTGTTATATTTTTGTAATAATTTAATAAATAAAAAAAATATTAAATACTAAAAATAACAAACTATGATAAGAAATAATATTATATAAAAATAATACTAGTGATAAAATGGCATCAGGACTATTAATATTTACACACATACTCCCAGTAATATTAGGATTCTTAGGAGTTCTATTAATAATAAGTGGAGTAATGGATGAACAAAAAGTACTCACTGCAGTAGGCGCAATACTAATTTTCATAGCAGGAATTAGTCCATTTATTATAGTACCAATGATGATAGGATAAAAAAAGAATAATTATTCTATTTTATTTACAACTTATTTTAACTTATTTTATTTAATTAAAACTAAAAAAAAAGATTATTTAATCATAAAGATGAAAACGTATACAATTTACTCCTTTTGTTGAAGTTATAGTTTGAAACTTTGCATTATACTCATTCTCTATAAAATTGATTAACTCCTCAGGAGAATCTATTTCATAGATAGGTAAATCAAAACAAAATTTTAAAATGTTATCTTCAATATTACATTGAAACTTTTCCACATTTTCTAAATTTTGATCAATATACTCTTCAACAGATGATAAATCTAAACGTTCACTAATATTTCTTGACATTTTTTCACAAACTATTCAAAACACTTAATCCTTTGCCCTTCTACAAACAATATTTTTGATTGTTACAATATATAAAGGTTATGAAAAAATTTTAAAAAAACAAAATAGAAAAAATAGAAAAAAATTAAAAATGTGAAATTTTAATCTCACCATTATGTAAAGAAGTACCAATTAAAGCCTTAGAAAAACCTAAACGATCTAAATCAACAAGATCATCAGGACCAATTCCACCACCAATAATAATTTTATCCTTAAAACTAGAGAACTCATTTAACAAATCTTCATTAAAACCAGAACCAGTACCCACACGTGAAATATCAAGTAAAATTATTTCACTAGGATTAAAACGATTTAAAACCTTTTTAAACTCATTAAGTGACATATTTAAATTATTTGAAAATAATTCATTATCTTTAATATCCACACTTATAATAATTCTCTCAGAAGGAAAAGTATCACAAATTTTCTCTAACTCTTCAATACTCTCAAGGGTTTCAGTTGCAACAATAATTTTATATGCAAAATCTAAAAAGAACTTAAAAGATTCAAAATTTTTAACTCCAGCATCTAATATTACAGGTAAAACCATATTCACACTTTTTATCTTATCAAGATTATGGCCTTGTTTTTCAATTAAATCTAAGTCTGCAATGTATAATCTACTTGCATTATTCATCTTAAGATTATTAGCTATATTAAACGGATCAGAGGTATGAGAATATACTGTTTTTAATGGAGTATAAGTATCTCTCTTACCAGATTGTCCACTTACTGCTATATTATTTTTTAAGTCTAATACTGGAATTACTTCTATCACTAATATCGCCTTAATATTTATTCTTCAAAGATTTTATCTAATTCTTCTTGGATACGAATTTTAATAAATTCAACACATTTTTCTCCTTCTTCATCTAATCTTCCAACATCATTGGGAGTAAATGGTTGATTTTCTAATTCATCACCAATACTTATTGATGCTTTAGGTGTTACTCCTCGTTCTTCTAATATCTTTTCTACACAATTCCCTTCACAACCATTTATTGCAAGTACTGGATACTCTTTAATTAATAGGTTGTAGTTTATTTGATCTCCTGATACTAGACCCATACATAATCCAATTACATCTTCATTATCTAAAACATAATCTGAAGCAGCTACTCTTGATACTAATCCATTTGGACTCATTCCACTACATGCAGCTATAGCTATTTTGTCTACCATATTTTTTCCCTCTATAAATATTTAGTATTATATATTAGTATTTATGGTAAATTTTTATTAAAATATTTTTTGAAAAAAAGTAGTTTTTTTCCTTTTGTTTAAGGAAGAATAAAAAAGAAAAAGGGAAAAATTTGGGGTTTTTCCTTTTTGCTTTTTTAAATAATTTTTAGTTTATAATTGTAATTGAATGATAAACTAAGGGGACAAATTTTATATGAACCTTAATTATAATATACTTCTTCTAGTATATAAAGTTTATTTTAAAAAAAATAAAATAAACTTGAATTTTATATTTTTTAAAAAAAATAATCCCCACAAAAAAAGAGATTATTCCTCAACCTTATAATGAGCATTAATATAATTATCTAACTTAGAATAAGCACGATCAACAGCATCACTAACATCAACCTTAGAAACCTCAGACAACTCATCAGTATCTAAATCAACCTCAGTATCAACATCAAGCTTACGCTCATCATCATCAAATGTTATATTAACATTAACATCCATACCCACAATCTCTTTAGGAGTAGTAATATAAGAAATTTCCTTATTTATCTCATTAGATAAAAAATTTGAAATATCAGCTAACTCTTCATCAGACAAATATTTAATAACCTTCATAAAAAACACACATCAACATAAAAACTTAAAAATATAAACAATAATTAAAAAAAAAAGTAGTAAAAAAGTTAGGATAAAAAAAATAAATTTAATATCCTTATTCAACATCAGAAGGTTCAGAATTAAGATTCATACCCTTCATAGTCTTTTCAATACTAGCTTGCATTTCTTGAAGCTTCTTCATAACTCTATCTTCTTGACGACCCATAGTTTGTTGTCTAAGTTTATAAGTTTCAAGTTTATCTTCAAGCTCTTCAGTAATTTCATCATAATCCACTTTAATAAGTAAATTACCTGCAGTTTTGAAAACATCATTACCCTTATCAGTCTTCTTTAACTCATCAATAGCAGATTGAGTTTCTTGAATTTGAATATCATTAGTATTTTTTTGAGTTGCAATTAATTGAGCTTGTTGTTGTAATTGTTGAAATTGACTTAATTGTTCTTGTACATTTTTTGGAATATCCATAATTTTCACCTTTAATAACTTTTCAATAATAAAATATTATAAACATAATATACTAATCTATTTTTCTTTAATAATCTATTTAAAAGTATTGATAATAAAAAAAAAATTTAATTTAATCAGTTAACTCATTAATTTCCAAAGATAAATTCATCCACTTAATAGCAGAATTTAAACTAGCACGAAAACTAGTAGCATCCTCAGCACAAATCTTTAAAACCAAAATATTATCATCCTGAACAATACTCATCTTAGAACGAAAATCCGGAGAACCTTCAAACTCCAATAATACCGCATCATGAACTATTTTAGCCTGATTACTACTATCAAATTCAATCTCAATATTACTCTTAATAGAATTCAAATATTTACTAGTACTTTCAAGAATACTAACAAAACTCCCCAAAAATTTTATTCAATAACAATCTTCTTAACATTAATTTGAAGATCAATCTTATCAGAATGTTTATTATAAAAATCAATAACAGCTATACGACCATCCTCAAACTCATAATCGTCAGCAGGTCTAAAATGTAAATAATTACTAGTCAAATCACCATCAACAACATCCAAACCAAGAATATCAGCCAAAGGTGCTAAATCAGGAAAATCATTTTTAATCTTTAATTCACTAGGTTTAATATGTAACCGAGTATTAGCAGTCTCAGCAGAAATTAAAATAGCTAACTCCTCCTCACCATTTTCAGATAAAAAAGTTAACTTACTAGGATTACCTTTAATTTCATAAACTAATAAAACACCAATTCTACCTAATTCCTTACTTTTAACAAGTAAATCCCTAATAGAAGACTTACCTCTATTAACATAATCATAATCAAATGCATGAGATAAATTCTTACAAAATTTTCTTGTTTTCTGAGATGGTTTTCTTGATGTGGAAATTAACACTTTAATAACATCCTTTAATAAATACTAATTCACTTTTTAATTAATAAAATATACAAATATAAAAAAAATAGATTAACTATAGCTAATACAAAATTAGATTAAAATTAAAGTTTTAAATTAAATAAAACTTTATAAATTAAGAAAAAATTAGAATTAAGATAAATTTCAATCTAATTAAACTATACTATAAAATAGAATGGCCATAAAAAATTATTAGTAAAAAAAATAATAATTATCTGTTTTACCAATAAAAAAAGTCAAACTTATCGTGCTTTAACGAGTTTTCTAACTTTAGGAACTTCTTTGAATAAAATTCTGTATCGACATTTAGGACATTTATTTTCCATATATCCTTTATGATCGACTTCAGTTCCACATTCTGGACATATATACAGTTTAGTCTCCTCCTAATGTTTTAATGTTACGAGTTGCAGATTTTACCATTGGAGTTTGAGGAACATATGCTCCTCCAGTAAAGACTGTACCACATTTAGTACATTTCCAAATTCCTGCACTTACTCTTTTAACATAAGGTCTGTCACATTTAGGACAAACATGTTTTTGTTTCATGTTTTCTTCAATTTTTTTAACGGATCTTTTTGCTTTTCTTCCGTATCTTGCTCCAAAACGGCCTGTTATACCTACTTTCTTTGTTCTTGCCATTATAATCACTTAATAATATTTAATAATTTAATTTTTTTTCTTCTATAAATTAATTTTAGGTCATAGAGTAACCTATTGAACCTTTTAAAGATTAAAATAATCAATATAAACACTCAAACCAATAGTTCGAGTATAAATAAATAATAAATAGAATTATTTAAGTTTCAACTTTCAATCAAGTTAAAACATATAATATAGTAATATAAGATTTAAAAGTATTTAAACTTAATGGTATTAAACACTTTAAAAAAAAGATAAAATAAAAAAAATTTAAATCAAAAGAGATTTAAACTTTTATAAATTCCCAAGTAACCCATCTTTAACTTCAAATGCAGTATGAACAGCATCTAAAATTTCATCAGGAGTTAAAGGTTCACTTCCACCCTTTTGCATAGAACAAATACAATTACCATTTTCACTAGTACCAATTGTTAATCTAGCATCAAGGATTCTATCTTCATCTAAACTAGGATCTATAACTAATCCATCACCAATCTTAACAAAAGTACTTAAAGAAAGTCTATCATTAATAGATAATGGAACAGTATTCTCTTCATCAATTTCAACTTCCCCATCTTCAGTTAAAGTAACAGAAGGAAGTCTACAATCCATTAATGCACTCATAACTGCAAGGTTACAAGCATCAAAAAGATTTCCATCATAATCAAGAATATGTAAATCAATGAAAAGCATCCAAACTTTTTCACCTTCACTAATACATAATTTATCAAGGTCAACTAATTGACTTTCACGAATACCACGATCAACAACACGTGCTAATTCCACAGAATCAGGACTAGGAGGACCAGGTTCAAAACCAGGATCAGCCATTGGTAACATTTCACAATTAGTCATTAAAACACCAACATCAGGTGTATCAGGGAACGGACTACCAATAGAAGGTTTAATACCAACAATAACTTGAGTATCACCTAATCTAACTCTAGCTGAACCTTCAGCCTTAGTAATAACACCAGGTTCCACAATTATATCACGATACTCATCAAATGCTCTACCATCAGGTCTTTCACCTTGATTAATTAACTTAGTAATGCTTTTTCTTGTGATTTCAGGTACAATATCCATAATTATTCCCCATATCTAGATTTTAAAGCTTCTCTTTGATATTCAGCAACTTGATGACAACCATCAATAGCTAAATTTAAAGCTTGTTCAAATTCGTCTTCAGTTAAATTTCCATCAGCTTGTAAAAGTGTTACTTCTTCAGTTCTAGGTAAAATCACAATAGGAACATCAGCTTGACCCTCTTTATCTTCAACTTCAGATAAATCAAGAACAACTTGATCATTCATTTTACCAGCTGCACATCCTACAGGAATATCTTTCATAGGTACACCAGCATCAGCTAAAGCAACAGCCGCAGCAGTAATACCTGCACAACGAGTTCCACCTTCAGCTTCAATAACCTCTATACTAACTTCAACCATAGAGTTAGGGAAACTTTCAAGTAATAAAGCTGGACGTAAAGCATCCTCAGCTATCTTAGAAATCTCAATACTTCTTCGATCAGGACCAGGTCTTTTTCTATCATCTACAGAAAATGGAGCCATATTATATCTAACTCTAATAACACCAGTATTAGGGCGTAAAAATCTTCTCATATATGTAGATCTAGGACCATAAACACTAGCCAAAATCTTATTTCCACCAACTTCAACATAAGCAGACCCATCTGCCCGCTTCAATACTCCTGCTTCTATTTTTATCGGACGAAGTTCATCAAATTTTCTTCCATCGCCACGTAAAGTATCATTTGAAATACTAACACCTCATAAATCAAAATATAATAATTAAATCATTTTTCTCCATTTAGGAGCTTTTTTACCATTAGTTTCAGGATTCAATATACTAGGATTCTTATCCTTAGCTTGAGAAATTTCACCAAAATGTAATCTAGAATGTCTATCAACCTTACTTTCATCAACACTTAAAGGTTCAAAATTACGAATTTCATCAATAGTTTCAGGTTTTAACTCATCCTCTTCCTCAAATTTTTCTTCAACTTCTTCTTCAACTCGAGAAATTACATCCACTTCAACATTACTAATTTCATCCTCTTTTTCAATAATGTCTTCAACATTTTGAACTTCATCAACAGTATCTTCCATCTCACTTATAGGCACATCATCTACTTCACTATCAATGTTATCATTACTGAAATCTTCAACTTCACTAACTTCCTCAACTTCAGAATTTCCAACGAAAAGATCTTCATCCCCAATTTCATCCTTAAAATTTTGAAGAGTTGGTTTAGCTAACACATCCTCATCATCAAAATCATCTTTTGGAGAATTATCGAAAAATTGATTATTTTCAACTTCTGCTTCTTCGGCTTCTTCTGGTAATTTTCCATCTATGATTAAACATAATTTATCCCGAATACGATTTGTTAATCCACTAGTATGAGCTTGATCTTCAATTTGTTTTATGATGTCTTTGGTGATTTGTTGCATTTTATCTTCACCTTTAACCCATACTAAACCATTTTGACCAACAACTATTTTACAATGAGTTTTATCCTTAATCATGTTAATCATGGAACCTTTTTTACCAATTAATCTTGGCACTTTAGTTGGTGAAATATCAACAATAATTCCACCATGGAATTTACCCATTCCACGACCTTTTAACCCAAGTTTAGCTTTCTTAACATCATCAACATCAATAATTCTTAAAAATAATGCATCTCCGACATCGAAAACTCTTTTTAATTCCTTCTTATCTCTTCCAAATACTTCAGATGCAGATAAAATACCAGAATATGGTGAATTTATATCAACATCCCACATGGAAAATTTAACCTCAGTAATTTTTCCAATTACCACATCCCCCTTCTTAGGAATGTATTTACTTTTAAGAGGAATTACGCTGATTTTTTTATTTCGTAAAGAAACTAAACCCATTAATTTAGAGACAACCATATTGCCTTCTTGGAAAGTTCCTCTTCCTGAATAAAAGTCATCCTCAGCTAAGACTTCACCAGGAATTACTAAATCTTTTTCATCTACGTATATCATACTTTTATAACCCCTAATATTAAATTTTAGGAATAATCATGAACATTTTTATTTAATCAATTTTGTTTCTGCTTCTCCACCAGAAATACTAGCCATCTTATGATTAAAATCATCCTGTAAACCACCAGGAATTTCAACGATAGCTATCCAAGAACCATCTTGCTGCCATTCTTCATTTAAAATTTTACCAAACGGTTTTATATCAGAATAAGCATGTCCTGAAGCAGATCCCGGAAGACGAACTGCAACTTTAACCTTTTCAAAACGTATAGGAATCTTAACTTTAATAGCCTTAAGAGTAGTTTTAACCTGTTCATCAACACTTGTAAACGGTTCAATTTTAACCCTACACTCTTCCATAGCATTTTCAATACGTTGAACAGGATGAGGAAATCCAGTTTGAGGATTAATAGATTCACGAGCAATAGTATTAATAACCATTTTACGTTTATCCTCCTGCATCTTACGCTTCTGTTCAGCAGTTAATTGAACATGACCTTTCTCAAGAATTTGCTTAGCAACTTCTAATGTATCAGTTGTTTCAAAAACTTTTTCCATAGCTTCTTCTGAAGCTTTATCTCCTTTCTTAGAATCTTTAAAAATTTCTTCAACTGCTAAAATATCTTCTATTGGTATTTCTTCTGTATGGTCAGGATTTCTAAAATCAGCAGCTAAATCCGCATCAACTAAAATCTCAAATTTTTCCCCAAAAGATTCTAATCTTGCAATAATTGCATCATCCACATTAACCATAATCTCATACTCCTATAGAAAAAATAAAAATTAAAGAGAACAATGTTCTATTTACTTATTCTCCATCTTCTTCTTCTGATTCTTCAGAATCATCAGATCCTTCATCATCATCTTCTGGTTCTTCTTCAGTAGCATTACGCTCTAAAAGTGCATCAATATATTCTGCTACTTCATCATGATCTAATTTTCTATAAGTTCTGTTTTCAGCTTCAATAACAGCTATCTCAATAGATTTATCAGTAACCTTACCATCAGTAGCAACATAAACAGCATCTAATGCAAGATCAATTGCTTCATCAAGAGTTAAATCTTCTTCATAATGTTCTTCGAAATATGCCATAGCATCACTACGACCAGAACCAATAGCAGTAGCCTTATACTCAATTAATGCTCCACTAGGATCAGTTTCAAATAATTTACATCCTTTTTTATTAACTCCACCAATAATTAATGCAGAACCAAAAGGTCTTACCCCACCATTTTGAGTGTATAATTGTTTAAGATCACAAATCTTCTTAGCTAAAGCATCTACACGTATAGGTTCATTATAACTAATTTTATTAATTTGTGCTTCAACACGTGCACGATCAACTAAAGCTCTTGCATCTGCAACTAAACCAGATGTTGCTGCTCCAATATGATCATCAATTTGGAAAATTTTTTCAATAGATTTAGATTCAACTAATCTACTTGTTGTTCTTTTATCCACAACTAGAACAACACCTTCCTTAGATTTTACACCTAAACTAGTAGTACCTCTTTTAACAGCTTCTCTTGCATATTCAACTTGGAAAAGTCTTCCATCTGGACTGAATACAGTAATAGCTCTATCATATCCAGCATTTTGTTGTTGTTGTAAAGGTTGCATATTATCCTACCTCACTTTTATATCAATCTTTTTTGATTATTTTTTTTATATAAAATTTACAAACTCAATATTTTTTTTTAGAATAATAAAGAATTTAATAATCATTCAATCCTAAAACATAACAATAAATTACCCCAAAAAAAGTTCTATTAAATTATTATGAATACAAGATTGATTGTTTAATAAAATAGCTTTCATCTTATAAACTTTTAAATAATTTTAAGCCTTTTTAAGAAATAAACCAAATATCCTTTATTTGGCAGATTTATAATTCTTTAATTCTATTCCTAATTATTTATTACTTAAATAGTTTATAAACCTTTTTATATGAATTCCAAAAAATAGTATAAAAAATAGTATAAAAATCTTCTTAACCAATAATATACTTATCAATAGAAGATTTAACAGTGCCAGACAAACCAATAGTAGTAATATTCAATTTATTATTATTATAACGAGTTAATAAAGCAAGAGCAGCACGAACTTCTTCCTCATAACCTCTTTGACAACGTAAAATAGCACGGTAATGATAATAATCCTTAACTTCATCATCAGAATATAATCTCATTAACCACAAATCAAATTCACTAGTCCCTTGCTCACCCCAAAAACGAATACAAGCATCCCAAATAGCTAAAACCAAATCATCCTTAGAAAATCCAGATTGAGATTTAATATCCAAAGTCAAATAACGTTTATTCTTTCTTAAAGTTGGGGGTAAAACCTTTAACTTCATAAATCATCACCTAACTTACGAACACCATAAACAACCATATCTTTACGAGAATTATTAAAATCTATAATATGTTCAGGAACATTACAAACCCCATTAACAATCTCAGCTTCACTAAAACCAATTGATTTAAATATTGCAAAAAAATCACGACAAGATTTAGTATCATAAACACCAGAAGAACCAGTAGTTAAAACTAATGGAAACTCAAATTTACGATGCAATAATAAAATATCCTTAAAATGTGAAATAACCTTAGCACGATAAGATAAATGATTAGTTAAAATATCTTTCAAAGACAATTCAATAGCAACATCATTATCATATGCAAGTTTAGCAAGTACATGATTAAGTCCACTATCATGTCTTTTAAAATAAGGTCTACTTAATACATCAACTTGACGATTTTCTAATGCACTACGATTAATTTTAAGATTACCTCCAAAAGCAGAGATATAATTAATTTTATTCCTATTTTTACGAGTTAACTTACGTAATTCTTCAGGATTATTAGTAA
This sequence comes from Methanobacteriota archaeon, assembly GCA_023440975.1. Classification (GTDB taxonomy): domain Archaea; phylum Methanobacteriota; class Methanobacteria; order Methanobacteriales; family Methanobacteriaceae; genus Methanobrevibacter_A. The sequence goes on from JAEZRD010000001.1 coordinate 19,914, forward strand.
TAATTTCAAGACCAAAATCAAAATCAATATCTAAACCCAAATTATCAATTTCAACCATTAATTCATCTTTATAATCTAATGCATTAAAATAATCCTTAGGATTATACATTAATTTAGAGTAATTCCAACCTAAATTATTTGCATCAGTAAGTAGATTTAAATCGTTTTGAAAATTTGATCCTTTAAGATTAAAATCATAGTATTTCATTATAAAATTTTTCCTTTAAAAATTAATTTAATATATAATATATTATATTATAAGATTTATAATAAATTCTGCTTTATGGTAATACTTCACCAATATTTTTCATAGCAATTTCTTTTTTTGCAGGATATGCTTCAATTTTAACTTTTAAATGGATTGCATCACCTTTATCAATTATGGTCCAAATCCCATCAACTGCATCAGCTTTATCAAAACGCAAGAAAAGATTACCACTATAATCCATCTTTTTATCTAAATCTTTATGAAGTTTTATTAATTGTTCTTCATCCAATTCTAGCAAACTGTTAAAAAAATCTTTACAATAACGTTTTTTATCAATACGTCCAGTTACAATTTGCATTGGCTCACCTAATAAACCTTCTGCTATTTCAACTTCAAATTCTGCTGAAGGTAAAATATTATGTAACGCTAAAATAAGTTCATCAGGATTTTCATTTTCATAAATAAAAAGTCTAAATCGTATATTGTGAATCATAAATAAGTATCCAATGTTTTTAAAAAAATAATATTCTGTTTTAAAAAAAAATAGTAATTAATGTTTTTGTTAAATAAAAATTTAAAAAAAAGAAAAAAATAGAAAAATAGTTAAAATTTAACTATTTATCTTTGTCCTCTTTGCCAATGGTTTTTAGCTAATTTTTTATTTTTAGCAGTACCCTTTCGGTATTTACCTAATTT
>JAEZRD010000063.1 GCA_023440975.1 Methanobacteriota archaeon
TATTAAATAATATCTTATATATTCAAAATACTATATTATTACTATATTTTAAAATATTAATAAACCAATTTTTAAACAAAATAAATATAATTACAAAAAAATATTAAAAAACCAAATAAATAGCTAAAAAAATAAATGATTAATCATATACTTAGCTAAAATAAACATAGACAAAAATATATAATAATACTTATTAACAAAAAAAGAATACCTATACTTTTAAACAAAAAAATAAAAAAAAATAAGCTAAATATTAAATTACAAAAAAAATATCAAAAACCATTAAAAAACCAATTAATTAGCTAAAAAAAAATTAACCAAACAACCAAAAGAACCAAAAAAATTAAAAAAGTATTAAGGAATTTACACCAACACCCAATTTAATCCCTCAAAAAAACTACCCTCCAATTATTCTACATATAAATTTGTGTTAGTGTTTATAATCTCATATAAATCTTTAATATAATTTAATCTATTATCATAAACTTGTTTATAAAATCGTTTAATAATTGATGCTTCTTCATCTGTAATCTCTGAGGATAACAAGAGTTTTTCAGTATGTTGTGATTCTAAAATACTATTATTCACACATTCAATTTTATCTAGGATTTCTTCTTTCTCATCTTCACTCATTACCATTTATATTCCCCTAAAAATAATTAATATTTATTAATCAAATACTTCTGATACTTTCTTTAAATTCTCTATAACTTCTAAATTTTGAGGACAATGCTGCTGACACTCTCCACATTTATGACAATTTTTTGCAGGATTAAATGTTTCACTTAATTCATGGTATTCTTGAATATTTGCAGGTAGCAATCCTAATATTAATTGATTATTATATAATTTGAAAAATTGGTTTATTGGAATATAATTTGGACAAGATTCTAAACAATACCCACAATATGTACATTCTATCATATTATAATCATCTTTTATTTTCAAACTTTCACCTATTATCTCTAACTCTTTATTATTTAATGGTTTGAAATTTTTCATGTAACTTACATTATCAATCATTTGATTTAAATTACTCATACCACTTAGAACCATTTCAACATTAGGTAAAGATTTAGCAAAACGAATACCCCAACTAGCAACACTCAAATCAGGATTATAAGATTTAAACATTCCCTCAATTTCAGGTGAAACATTAACCAAAGATCCTCCACGTAAAGGTTCCATAACAATAATAGGAATATCATGCTTAACTGCAACCTCATGATTAAGACGAGAATGAACACTAGAACTATTCCAATCCTCATAATTCAATTGTAAAAGTACAAACTCCATCTCAGGATGCTCAGTTAAAATCTTATCCAACAAACGAGGCCCACCATGCATACTAAAACCAAGATGCTCAATAACACCCTCATCTTTCATACTATTTAAAAAATTAAAAATATCTAATTTCTCTGATTTCTTATAATCATTAGTATTTAAATCATGATACATATAATAATCAAAATAATCCACACCTAAATTCTCAAGTGCTTGATTAAAATAATCATTCACATCAGATTTCTTACTAATATAAAAAAGAGGAAGTTTATCAAGAATCTGATATTCTTCCCGTGGGTACCTATCCACTACAGCTTTTTTAAGAACTTTTTCACTATTTCCACTGTGATAAGCAATACTAGTATCAAAGTGTGTGAAACCATTATTTATAGCATAATCCACCATCTTGTTAACTTCTTCTTCATCAATACCCTTATTATTTTTTGGAAGTCTCATAAATCCAAAACCTAAATTATCCTTAAATAACAATTAAGACACACCTCCTTTAAAAAATTTATAATCTATTTCTTTTTAGAATGGGAATTAATTACCTTCAAATTTTCCTGCTACCTTTTTCATATATTCAGGGATTTCTAATTTTTGAGTACAATACTCCATGCATTCTCCACATTCCGTACAGTCTGAAGCTTTAGTATAAGCTTGTGCAAGTATATTATAATTAAATGTATTATTAAAGTTTGGTATTTGATGGTCAAAATTATAAAGATGGAAAAAATCAGGAATAGGAATACCTGAAGGACAATGTTCTACACAATATTTACAATAACTACAAGGTATAGGAATGTTTTCACGAACTTTAGCACTAGCTACATGTAAAAGTTCAGTTTCATCATCAGTTAATGGTTTAAAATCAGTGAAAGTATTAACATTATCAATCATCTGATTCATACTATTCATACCACTTAAAACAATTTCAACATTCTCTTGTGAAGCAGCAAAACGTAAAGCCCAATTAGCAGCACTAACATCAGGATTTGCATCTTTTAACATTTTATCCACATCTTCAGGTAAATTAACAAGGGTTCCTCCTTTAATAGGTTCCATTACAAAAATGCTTAAACCATGTTCCACACAAATCTCATGACATTTACTAGCACTTAACATTTCATCATCCCAATCAACATAATTTAATTGTAATTGCACAAAATCAAAGATATGATGTTCCTCCAATACCTTTTCTAAAACTTCAGGCTTAGCATGTAAACTGAAACCAATACGTTTAGCCTTACCTTCAACCTTAACTTTTTCAATAAAATCAAAAGTATTAGCATTCTCAGCTAAGGGTAACCATGCATCATTAATATTATGGATGAAGAAATTATCAAAGTAATCCACACCACAACGCTCTAACATTTCATCAAAATATTTTTGATTATCCTCTTCATTAGTAAGTAACCATGTAGGCATTTTATCAGCTATACGGAAACTTTCTCTAGGATAACGATCACTCACAGCCTTCTTGAAAGCTGCTTCAGATTGTCCATTATGGTATGCATAAGATGTATCAAAGTAATTATAACCATGATCCATATAATAATCTACCATTTCATTTACTAATTCTTGATTAATACTTGATTCATCCTTTTCATCAAGTAAAGGTAATCTCATTAATCCAAATCCAAAAACTTCTTTTTCATCCATTTTCAATCCTCTCCAATTATATTTTTTCACTATCTTCATAAGAAATTTTAAATGTACCAATTAAAGTTATCACACATGTTATTATAACAAAACAACAATATCCAATTGCAATAGTTAATAATGGAATATTATTTGCAATTTGCCCTACAACAAGGTTAACAATTGCAGTTCCACCATAGGAAATTAAATAAATTGTAGATAAAACACCTGCTCTGTCAGTTTGACTTGTACGTTCAAGCATTGCATTCATTATAGAAGTGAAACTTAATCCAATAAACATTGCACTAATAATATTAAATATTAAAAACGGCACCACAAGAGAATATTTCAGAGAAACAATAATCAATACCATAGATATTGCAAAACCAACCATTCCCACTCTTTCACCATTAAAAGATTTAAACTTATCAACAAGAGAACTACCAACAATTTGAGGAGCCATTAAACTAGCAAAAATAGCAACACCTAACAATTTATTAGAAACACCAAATTGCTCAATACTCATAGTTGCACTGAAAGCCTGATAAAAACCACCAACAGCCCAAGTACCAATAAATATAGCAGCAGCAATAGGTATGAATCTTTTAATATTAGTCGGAACTTTAATTTGAGGCTTCATAGATTTAAATGCACCTTTTTTAGGCTTAACAGTTTCCTTACCAGAAAATATTAACAATGCACAAATTATGAAAGTTAAAATCCATATTACAAATATGGTTGATATTAAATCAGGATTAAGTTCAACTAATGCACTACCACCAAAAACTCCAATAGATAATCCAATCATTGTTGCACTACTAGTAACTATTGCACCTAAACTAGATTTATCATCAGATGCAGTATCTACAATATATGCTGCAACACAACTACTAGCCAATCCGCAAGATAAACCTTGTAAAAGTCTACCAATTAAAAATATTGTAGCATTATTTATGATTATAAAACTAAAACAGCCTAAAATAGCTAAAATTATTGTAATTAATATTGTTTTATGTCTACCAATATAATCAGATAATCTTCCAAACATTAAAAGTGAAATTACAGTTCCTATAAAATAGAAAACTGCACTCATAGATAAAATATTCTTTGTAATTCCAAACATGCTTTGATACATTGCATAAAGAGGAATAGGTGAAGATGAAGCAGCATAGATAAGAATCATTGTAATTGAAGCTCCAATAAACCCAATTTTACGTTTTAAATCCTCTTTATCTTTTTGCATTTTATTTTTTCTCCAAAAAAATTTTTAAACTTCTTTTTTTTATTTAAAATTCGTTCATAGTTTTTTCTAAACGATCATATACATCTTCCATGAAAGTTGGAATATCCAAGTGTTGTGGACATTTACTAACACAAGCTTCACATTGTGTACACTCAGAAGCCATACCAACACCTTCAGTTAAAGCATAAGTACGATAATATACTTGTTGAGCTGAGAATTGTTCAAAACCTAACTCTTTTTCATTATTAAATAATTCAAAATAAGTTGGAATAGGAATATTCATAGGACATTCTTCAATACAATAATTACACTTAGTACATGGAATAGCATTATTATTATTTAAAATCTCAACAACTTTTTCAATGATTTTTAATTCATCATCATTTAAAGGTTCAATATCCTCCATAATATTAAGGTTTTCATCCATTTGTTCAAGAGTACTTGCACCGGTTAAGATTCTTTCAACATTATCTAATCCTACAAGGAAACGTAAAGCCCAAGAAACAATTGGAGCATCAGGATTATAATTTTTCAATAATTCTTTAGCTTCATCTGGAATATTAATTATGGTTCCACCTTTAAAAGGTTCCATTACTATAACTGGAACGTTATGTTTCACACATACTTCATAACATTCTCTAGATTGTATACTTTCATTCTCCCAATCAAGATAATTGATTTGTAATTGTACAAATTCAACTTCAGGATGTTCTGTTAAAACTTCATCTAATAATTTAGCATCATCGTGGTAACTGAATCCAATTTTACGAATTTTACCTTCATCTTTCATTTTCTTTATAAATCCAAAGGAATCAATTTCATCCCAAGCATTCCGAGTCCAATTACTTAAATTATGTAAAAGGTAATAATCGAAATATTCAACTCCACATTTTTCTAATTGTTCATTGAATATTGGTTCCATTTGATCTGCACTTTGAATAGCAAATGTTGGTAATTTATCAGCTATAAAAAAGCTATCACGAGGATAACGTTTAACTATTGCCTCTTTCACAGCTTCTTCACTAGCACCCATATGATAAGGATAAGCTGTATCAAAGTAATTATATCCTTTATCCATAAATGCATCTACCATTTTCTTAAATTGATCCATATCTATATTTGTATAATCGTCATTAATGACTGGTAATCTCATTAATCCGAATCCTAATATATTATCATTCATTTTAATTAATCTCCCTTAAAAAAGTTTTTTTTATATTATTTTTGCAGGTATGCCATTTACCATACTATAATCAGGTAAGTCTTCAGTAACAACACTACCTTCTAAGATTGTACTGTTTGCACCAATATGAACTCCTGGTAAAATAGTACTTCCTGCTTTAATTGTTACATTATCTCCAATTATAATTTTATCATTTTCATTATTGGTTATTAAATTAACCTTATCTTCAAATTTAACATTCTCTCCAATGTTTATTTCAGGAATATTGTATAATTTATAATTATTATTCACGAATAAATCTGTTCCTGTTTTTATTTTATTTCCTTTATTAGTTTGGAACTTTCTAAAAACATAAACATTATTAGTTGATTTATTAATTTCGTAACCTGTTAAGCCATTGAAGATATTGTTTATTTTTTTATAATCTTTACATGTTGCATTATATTCTAACAGGTTACATAAGTCTGAATTTACTTCATTTTCTTCAGTTTTTTTGAAGTTAAAAATATGGGGAGTGTTTATTTTATCAAATATATCTTCATGTGCTTCTATTATCATTTTAAATCACTACAAAATATTTTTTTTATAATTCTTTAACTACTTTTGCTGGAACTCCAGCTACAATTCTATTTGCAGGTACATCCTTTGTAACAACCGCACCTGCTGCTATTATACTATTATCTCCAATATGAGTGTTTGCAAGAATTGTAGCTGAGGCTCCAATCCAAACATTTTCCCCAATAACTATTGGTTCAGATTTTAAAAATCTTCTCTTGTTGGGGTTTGTGTGATGATTTTCTGTTATTAAACTTACTTTAGGGCCTATTTTAGTGTTATTTCCAATGGTGATTCCACCACGATCCATGAATGTGCAGTCATGGTTGACAAATACATGTTTGCCGAATTTAGTCTTTTTACCATAGTCAGTGTAGAATGGTTGCCAAATTTCAACAGTTTCATCAAGCTCGTAACCGAATAATTGATTGAAAAGGTCACGAACTTTAACTTCATCATAAGGGGTGCTGTTTAATTGGCTGGTTATTAATCTTGCTTCATCAATTAAATCTCTGATTTTATAATAGTCAGGTTCATCAACACTAACATACTCACCATTAGCTTCTTTATCAAAAATACTCATAAATATGGATTCCTACTTTTCTAACTTACAACAATTTTCATCTTTAAAATCTTCAGTTAATTTAATAGATTTATTCAATATTTTTTTCACATAATCTTGAAACACATCACGAGGAATATCAATGTTTTCATACACGAATTCTTCCCACTCATCATCTTTTTGTTTTAAGAAAGTAGCAATTTCACTACCTTTATCAGTTAATGTGATAATATTACTTCTACGATTATCAGGATCTTGTTCACGTTTAACTAACCCTTTTTTCTCTAACTTTTTAAGAGTACGTGAAACTCCACATTTATCTACTTGGAATAATTTAGCAATTTCATCTTGATTAAAATTCTCTTTATAATTTAAAATAACTAAATAAGGATATTGTCCAAGTGTAACATCTAAACTATCAGCATAATGTTCAAGATAAATCTTATGAGAACGATTAATAGCCCATAAGTGACCACTAAGGTTAAATCTATGTTTTTCAATTTTATCGTTTATTTCTACCATATATTATCAACTCCACATTTCTTTTTTTAAAGTTTTTTGTCTTTTAATCATTTTTTTAATTTATTACGGGGTATTTTTTTACTCTTAATAAGAAAAATAACCAAGATATAATCATTATTATTGTTGCAATTATAAATATGAATTGTGTATTAATAGACATTATTACTAATCCACCAATACTTGTTCCTATAGCAGTACCAATATTACCCATACTTAAAAACATTCCATTTGCAAATTCTAGAGCATTTGGTGCAGCGGATGTAATCCAAAATTGCATTATATTATTACCTATTCCAAATATTAGACCCCATAAACCAATAAATAGAATTGTTGGTATAGTGAATTTACCTATAAAGAAAATAATAATGAATATTGCACTTACTAAGAATGGGTATACTAACACTGTTTTATTAGGACTTTTACTTAATAAATGGCCTCCAATATAATTTCCTACAAGTGATGCTAGACCATAAATTAATAGTATTATGCTTAATTTTAATCCATAAACATGAGTAACGCTTTGTAAGAATTGGGAAATATATGCATAAGCTGTAGTTTGACCAGTATTTAATATTATTATAGTAAATGTTGCTAATAGGAAAACTGTAGTTTTAAGAACATTAACTTGTGATCCATAAGATTGTTTCTTCCCTGGCATATTTGGGAAATAAATTATTGTTGCTATTAATGCAATTATATTAACAAGTGTAAACCATAACATTGCTATTTGATAACCGAATAAACTTGTTAAATAAGTTGTTACAGGAATTCCAAGAACCATACCTGCGGAAACTCCCATTATCACTTTACTTGTTGCTTTTGGTACTTCTTCTTTAGGAACTAATTCTGCAGCCACAGTTAAACTTAAACTACAATAAATTGGATGGAAAAATGCAGGTAATATTCTAAAGATTAATGCTAAATTAAAATTTGTTGTCAATGCACTTAATATATTAAATATCACAAATATTGCAAGTACAAACATGAATGAATTTTTCCTATCAAATTTTGAGAAAACAAGAGGCATTATTGGTCCACTAATTGCAATTCCTAATGCAAATAAACTTACAAATAAACCCGCTTCAGAAATATTAACTCCAAAAGTTGTTGCTATTTGTGGGAGTATTCCTATTATTCCCATTTCAGTATTTAAGATACCAAATGTTCCAATAGCTAAAATTAATATTAGAAGGTTAATATTTCTTTCCATTATAACTCTCTTTTAACAGTTTAATCCAGCATTATATGCTTCTTTCATTATTTTTTCATTGGATTTGATTTCATTAATTTCTGTAGCAGGTGCATGTATTGTGAGTTTTTCTGTGCAATTAACTAAGCAATCTGTGAATCTTTTTATTCCATCTACAGTTCCACCATTATATGGTGCTGATGCTGAAGTTATGAAATATAAATCTAAATCTCTCATTTGGGTATATCCTGCACAACATCGGTCTATGAATGTTTTTAATTGTCCACTCATGGTGTAGAAGTAAACTGGTGTTGCAAATACTAGTACATCTGCTTTTAGTATTTGTTTTATTATTTCGCCCATGTCGTCGTTTTGGCTGCATGAGTTTTTTGTTACACAGTCTAAACATCCAGTACAGTAGTTTATGTTTTTATCATTTAGGAATATCTTTTTTGCATTGTGTCCTGCTTTTTCTGCTCCTTTTAAGAATTCGTCACATAGTATGTCTGAATTTCCTCCTTTTCTTGGTGTTGAACTTATTATTATGATGTTTTTTGTCATTTTTTTATCTCCACATTATTGTTGCTAAAGTTAATAGTTAACTTCGACAACAATATTTTTAGTTAATATCATATATAAAGGTTGCTACTAGCAACAATAAAATCTAGACTAAAAATCCCTATAAAAAAATATAATACTTATAAAAAACATAATAATATAATATAAAAAAAGGTAAAAAACATGAAAAAATTGGATAAATTACAAATAGACCAAGAAGGTCAAGAATACATAGCTAATCTACCACCAGAATTCATTGAACAATTAGCCCATTTAAACGAAGCAATTCCCAATCCAATTGATGAAATATTAAGTGAAAACACCGAAAGATACGAAGATAAAAGATTAAACTACCTACTATTTGAAAACCCAAAAATACTCCAGTTTGAACAAAACTACAAAAACCAATTATTAGCAATGGCAGAAAAGGTAGCAGAAAACAAAGAAATAACAGATTCACTAGCATTCATAAATAGATTTCCACAATTAAAAAAAGCTTTTCACCTAGAATAAACTGTTTTTTATATATTCAAAAAGAATTATAATTCTCTATTTTCCATACAAAATAAATAATAAAAATATTAAAAAAAGTATTAATATGGTTTTATAAAAAAAATAAAGAAAAAGAAAAATTGATGAAAGGAATATTATTTATCGTTTTCATCAGTATTTTCTAAATCTCCATCTTTGTTTGTTTCATATTCTTCCTCATATCTTCTTCTTCTCATAATAGTTGAAGAAGTAGTGTTTGCACTAATTTCAGATGAACTAGGAGTACTAGTAGAACTAGATTGACTACTTGCACTAGATTGACTACTAGCAGTGTTAACATTACCTGTTGTTGCAGCATTAGTTGTGCCTGTTGCAGCTGCGTTTGCAGCATTTTGAGCAGCAGTTAAACCATTACGGTCAAGACCATTAGCATCATAACCATTAGCATCATAAGTAACAGTTGTGCTTGTAGTAGTAGTTGCTCCAGTAGTTGGAGTAACAGTTGAATCAGTAGTAGTTGTTGTATCAGTTACTGTAGGAGTTACAGGTTCACTAGGAGTAACATCATCACTATTTGGTGTAGTGCTTGGAGCGGTTGCTTCAAGAGGCACACTGTTATCT
>JAEZRD010000104.1 GCA_023440975.1 Methanobacteriota archaeon
AAAATATATAAAAACTATTTCCACCCAAAAAAAGTTTTAACCATTAAAAATTTAACCTTAAAAAAAAAATAATAAACTAGTTTTCTATAAAAAAAGTGTGAATATTAGGATTATAAACTTAATTAAGATAATAATGCATAAGCCATTGCTAATAACACTACAAAGAATCCTAAAAATCCTACATTAATTATAAAGAGGAAATAGCACACTATAAATACTACAATAAATAAGCTTATTAACTTAGTTTTATGATTGAAAAATAAATTAAATATTGTTCTAACAAAATCTGAAGGAATATTATAAGCATATAAACCATTTGCAAGATCAAAGACTACAAGTGATAATGGTTGTACCCCTTGAACTTTTATTTGTTCTGCAATATTTGCTCTTTCTCCTGCTTCACGTCGGGTTTTACCAATTCCTATTTTTACTTTAGCCCCATTACTAAGTATGTACCATGCGGAATCTAATCCTGCACGGATTGCTAAGTCTTTACTTGGGAACTGTGCTATTAAATCATCCCCACCTTTACGGTAGCCTTCTATTTGACCTTCACAATCTTCTTCCATAAATGATTTGATTCCAGTCATTAACTCTACGAGTTTGCTTCTACCATTATCTGAGATGAATTTTGTTGAATCTATAATATCTATAAATAAGTAGTAACTGTAGTCTACTCTTCGTGCATGTCCTAATTTGAATGGTGTATCTAGTACTAGTGCATATTCTCCTCCAAGTTTGGTGAATGCAATTCCACTTACATCTCCTACTTCTTGGTTGAATTTAATACTACGTTCTATTGCTGCTGCACCTGTCATTCCGATTGCTGAGCGAACTCCTATTTTATTATCTAATCCTATTCCTATGAGTTTTATTGCTACTCTTATTGCATCATTTTTACTTGGGAGTTTACTGACGATTTCATTTGCTGATTCTTCAACAATTTCTCCTTTTTCTTCTATTATGATGTCTGTGAATTCTTTTATGATGTATGATGGTTTGAATAGTTCTATGTATAGATAGCGGTCACTACCCATGATGATGTTACTTACTAGCGCATATTCTTCTACAGCATTTTCTGCTGGTTTTAGTTCGTAGAAACTGTGTATTTCAGGTATGTTTTCTTTTCCTACGTCTCTTACTAGGTTTTGAAATATGCTTTCTGTGGTTATGTTTGCTTTTTCTATTTCCATTAGAACTGTTTGGGTGTAGTTGAGCATGTCAACATATTCAGTTTCTAGTGGTGTTGTTGGGAAGTATTTTGTCCCTATGCTTATTGCTTCATAACCTGTTATTAATTTAAAGAAAAACCTAGTTAAGCTGTGTTCAGCCATCAGGTTTTCCTCCTTTTTCTAGATATATGTCAAAATCTCCTGGTTTTTCCATTAGCATGTCACTTTTTACACTTACATATGGGAATTTCCATGATCCAAGTCGTGCTGCTATGGTACTTGCTATGTTTCTTGAGTTGTTTTTTACAAACATTTCATCGAAACTGTTGATTCTTATTTCTACATTGAATGGGCATATGTCTTCTACTTCATCGGAGACTATTATATTTAGTGCAAATTCTCCGGGTTTTACGAATAAATCATTACGTACTGCTATGAGTGGTCTGTTTATTAAGTGTAGACGGTCTGCTACTGTTACACTTATGTTTCCTGCATCATGTACTGCTGCTTTGTAATCTTTAGGGTGTACTAGTACGAATATTACATAGGGTGCTGCTGTTTCTACATCATCTACCATTGCCATTACATTTTTAAACATTGGTACTTTGTGGAATGCATTTTCTATACGTGTTCCCATAGTTTTTTGGTTTGATTGGTCTAGTTGGAGTATTGCTGCTTTTGCAACATTTAGTGGTGAGAATGGTTGTGTGGTTTTCTCTGTGTAGACTTCCCATCTTTTTCTTTCGATTTCGTTTAAGATTTCATCAGAAACATTTTGGAGTAAGTTTTTAACTTTTTTAGGTTTTTTAGGTTTTCCAAAGGTTAATTTATCCCCTTTTATTGTGAATGGCATTCTCATGTTTTTGATGTCTTGGAATTCATCTGCAAAATCTCGGTATTTATCATTAGACAATATTTTTGCTTTTTCTTGTTCAGCGGTTTCAAGTATAAAATGGTCTGCTATTTGTCCTACTGGTACCTCATCTATTATTCCATCTTCGACGAGTTTTTCATATTGTTCTTTTTGATCTATACTGTGACGGAGTGATGCATCTGCTATTATGAGAAATTCATGATTACCCTTTTCTAATGCTTTTATTGCTGCTATTATATTACTTAATCTAGCTTTACCATTCTGTCCTTTTTTATAATGAGCCACATTTGCTGCATCTATAATAACTCTCAAACTTACCACCGTTATAATCTTTTTTTTATTGTTTAATCTTTTTTTAATTTTCTTTTTATGAGAATTTGATATTTATCTTAAAATTATATTATTAATTTATTGTTAAAATCTTTATAATTAAATTGAGAAAAAAAGTTAAAAAATTCTTATTTTTAACTATTATATTTAATTATATATATAAAACCTATATTTAAAGTTTATTCAAAAATATTTTAACTATAAAAGATTTTAAATGAGTATCTTTTATAGTGAATTAATTTAATTAAAGATTTGAAAAATAGATTGTTTATTTACGAGGAAAATTACCAAATAATATTTTTGTTCCATCTACTTTATTTAATATTATTTCTATGGAATCTTCAGTTATATTGTATGTGTTATAACTGTTTACATCATTTCCTCTTAATTTGTTACTGGAAACGGATCCTGCATTTACAAATAGTGTATCATGCATTTTCCAGAGATTTGGCACATGTTTATGTCCACACATTACTATATCTACATCATGGTCGACTAGGGTTTTTAGTATATCTCCTGCATCGGTTAGGACATTTCTTTCTCGTCCTGTTTGTGGTATTGGTATTACATGATGGTGTAGTGCTACTATGGTTAATAGTCCTTGTTTTTTAGCTTCTGTTAGTTGGTTTTCTAACCAGAATTGTTGTTCTCGTCCTATGTGTCCGTAGTTTACATCTGGTGCACTGCTGTCTAATCCGATTATTATCATTTCATCTTCTTTGGTTAATTTCCAGCTACGGTCTCCTATAAGTTCTTCGAAGGTTTCGTATCCTATGTTTCGACTGTCATGGTTTCCTGGTACTGCGAATAATGGGGCGTCGAACATGTCTAAGTATTTCACTGCCTTTTGGAAGTCTTTATAGTATCCTACATCTGTTATATCTCCGGTGAGGATTATCATGTCTGGTTTGAGTTTGTTTATTTCTTCTACTACTTGTAAGTAGACTTTTTCATCAAATCCTGATGGACTTATGTGTAAATCTGATATATGTGCTATTAATGTCATGATAATCACCCTCCCCTAAAAATAATAATTAGTTTTTATTTTTTTTTATTTAATCTTGTAGTTTTAGTATTGCATCTGCAATATCCCCATTTGCATCAGTAAGTGCTTGTTCAGCTTCACTTGCAGATACTCCGGCGGTGTTTGCTACCATTTCAATATCTTCTTCAGGGATGTTTAATTCTTCAATTATTGCTTCTTCATGTGCTTCCCCTATGATTTGGTAGGTTTCTTGTCCCATTGCATTCATGAGTGTTACATCTGGATCTGGGATTACTAATTGTTTATCATCAAAACGGATTATTACTTCTCTTGCTCCGTCTAGGGAATCCATTTTCATTCCCATTTTTTTCATTTGTCTTTCCATTTGCTTCATTTGCTTTGGGTTCATTCCTGGCATCATAAAAAAATTATCTCCTTAATATTTTTTTTCTTTTAATATATTTTTATTATTTTTATTATATAATAAATTTTACTCGTCTTTTTTAAATCCATTACGTACTTTTACTGCTTGACCAGATTTAAAATCTTTGATTTCTTTAGGGTTTAATAATACTTTTCCATATGCTAATAACTCATCATTTGGATTGGTGATTATTATTTCATCTAAAGCTCGTATATTTTCATCTATATCTACTACGAATTTGCAGAATACACTTTTTCCATCACGTGCAAAGTCTTCTACACTACTATCCACTACTACTCTATTGTTTGGGTATTCTGTGTTTTGGTGTAGTCTTTTTGCTCCTAAATCTGATAGTACGAAATTAGCATCAGATGCTCTCATATTGGCGATTATTTCTTCACCATCATAGATGTGTCTTATTTTACCGGTTTTTTTACTTTTTTCAATGTTTAAATCACCAGTGAATAGTTTTTCACCGATTCCAGTTCCGAATTGGTAGTCTGCTATTGCTTTGATTTTACGGGTGTCATCTTTTTTAAATCTGATATCATGGGAGTGTTCGTATTCTGGTAGTTCTAAACCATATTCACGGGCTACTCTTGAGTGTATTATGATTTGGTTGTAGTATTCACTGAATTCTGCTAATGTGTTTATTAGGAATTCTATACTGTCATCGTCTAGGATTTTTGGTGCTACATTTTGTGCTAATGGGTATGCTTCGTCTAAGTCGAGTGGTGTTAGTCCGAATGGTATGTCTAGTACCATGAAGTCTGTGTCATCAGATTGGAATGGTTCTTGTGATCCTGTTAGTGTGTGGAATCTTCCTAGTCTTCCTTGGTAGTATTTGCTGTATGGTTTTCTTCCTCCACCGAGTATTACTAGGTCTTTCTTTTTATCCATTCTTCTTAGTTTGTTTAGGTGTCTTTGTATTTCGCTTCTTTGTAGGGATTCTGGTCCTGTGTAGAAGAATGCTGATTTTTTAACACTTGGGTTGTATACTTCTAGGTCGTCTTGGTATTTTCCAAGTTGTCTTACTGCATCTAATAGTGCTGGGTGTACTCGACATCTTTCTTCTACTAGTTCCATTAGTGTTCCTTCACTGATTGCTTGTCTGATGAGTCTTAGTTCTGCAAAGCTTACATATAGGTTGTGTGCTGCTATTAGTTCTACACGTTCTTTTTTAGGCATTTTTCTTAAATCTTCTGGTGTGTATTTACTGCAGACTTCACAACTACATGGCATTTCTGTTAGGTTTTCGAGTTTTACTGTTCCTCGTGTTGTCATTAAACGATCATCCTCAGCGTATAGGATGTATGCTGCTGAGTCGAATAGGTCGCATCCCATTGCTACACATAATGCGAAAACCATTGGGTGTCCTGCTCCCATTAAATGTCTTGGTTTACTGTCTGGTAGGTGGCTTACACTTGCCATTACTACATCTACAAGACTTTTATAATCATATCCTTCCATTAATGGTACTACTGCACCTATTGGGTATAAATCTGCATCAAACTCTGTTAATCTGTCTGCACATTCACTTCTAAGATCGGTGAATGTTGATCCTTGAACTACACTGTTTAGTTTCATTTTCATATCATTAGCATTTCTGTAATCAATTGCTTCTTTAGCTCTTTGGATGGTTATTTCCATATCTTCTTGTGCTTTTTCCTTGTCTACATATGGTGCTGTTGGTATATCAAGGCTAGTTCCTATATCTGTTCCGATTTTTTCTTGGAAGTCAATTACTTCAGTATTGGTTATGTCAATGTCTCCGTAGACACTTAGTTGGAAGCTTCCAGAATCTGTCATTACTGGTCCGGGGAAGTTGATTAGTTTATGTAATCCTTCGTTTAGTGCTTTTTCTGTGAGTTTTTGGTCTTTATAGATGAGGTATGCATTGGTTATTACTATGTCTGCACCGTATTTACTTACATCTATGGTTTGTTTTCTTGGATGGATTACTGGCATTAGTGCTGGTGTTTTAACTGTTCCATGTGGAGTTTTTAGTAAACCAACACGTCCTCTATTGTCTTTAGCTTTTATTTCAAACATGATATGATAATTCCTTTATAAATATTAGATTATTTAAAAAATTAGTAATTATTGAATATATTGTTTTTATAAGTTAAATAAATATTGGGAGTAAAAAAAAAGAGAAAAAAAAGTTAAAAGTGAAAAGTTTTTTAATTTTTAGTTAAAGAGTCTGCAATTTCTATTAATTTGCCTAAATCTTTATCTGCACTATCATTAAAAGCCTTTTCTGTATCGTATGTTCTTGTTATACTGTATTTGGTATCATTTTTTTCAAATTCTGCATATAATTTATATTCATCATTTGAAGCTTGGAAAGTTTTTTGTACTGTGAAGTTTGTGAAATTATCATCAGTCATGTTTATTGTATCAGAACTGAGTAATGTAGTGTCATTTGTAAACTCTCCTATTGTACCGTTTTTAATATAACTTACATTTTTATCGTATAATTTTTGGATTTTGAAGATACTGTCTGTGTAATGATTGTCTTCAATGCTTATTGCATGATCTGTAGTGCTTAGTACACTGTAATCTTGTGGCATTGTTATGTTGAAATCATCACAGCTTGCATTTTTATCATTGAATGCAAGGTATCCATATATGCAGCTTGCTGCAGCTGCTACTACGATTATGATTATTATGATTTTTTGCCAGTTTTTCATTTTCTTGGTTCACCACCCATCTTTTTTTTGTATTGTGGAAATTTTTTTTTATTATTAGTTAAAATTGTTTTTTTTTGGATTTGTATAAAAAAATGTTTTTTTTATAATTCCATAATGTAAGTAAGTACTAACATACATATAAATGTTTTGATACAACAAATTAATTTGAGGTAACACGAGGTAACAAAACATAACATGTTACCTCACCAAGAAAAATCCAATCTTATTTTCCAAATTAAAAGACTAAAAAACCTTTAAATTTCAAATTTTTTAAAAGTAACACCATAAAAAAACAAAGGGCTACCTACTACCCCACCTACCCTCCACTACTTGTTACCATGTTACCATGTTACAAATTTAAAAAAAAATTTATATGTTACAATGTTACTTTGTTACACCAAAAAAAAATAATGATTAAGAAAAATCTACAAGTTAGACGACGTTGCTTTATATACTAATGACCTATAAAAATACTTCTAAAATTATAAGGAATGAAATAAATCTTTATAATTTTGAATTTTTTAAAATAAAAAATGAGAGGTTAAAAAAAAGCAAATGCTAACAAAAGAAAATGAAAATAAAAAAATGTATTTAAGCAAAAAAATAGAATCACATGGAAAAAATGTGATATTTTTTGAGTTTGAACTACTATACAATGAAAATAGTAAAAAAGAATTATTTTTATACTATTTTGATAAAAGTAAAGGAGATACAGGAATATACCCTGTAGAGTGCATGATTAGTCCTGAAAGTTTAATTAATTATCCAGATTATATGGAAAATCCTACAATAAAAGGGATAAATAGAAAAATTTACCAATTACACTTAAACAGTGCAATAGACAAGGACACTAGTCAAGTAAACTCAATAAAATCAACGGAAGAATTAATAAAAAATTTAGCTGATGTAATTTCCGGAAATTATGAAAATCAACTAAATAAAACAAATAGTGAAAAATTACAAAACAAAATTAAAGAATTAAAGAAAAAAGTACCAAACAATAATAGCACCATGAATACTGAAATAGATAGTAAAACCCACCTACGTAAACTAGATTATGAAGAGAAAATAAGTCTACAAGAATTATTGAAAAAATATTTAGATAATCCTATTTTTTTATCTAACTTAATTAAATGGTTCTATGATGAAAAATTTAATAAAGAAACCTTGTATGAATTATTCACTTCAAATGACAATTTAACTAAAGAATCAAAATCATTAATCGATGAAGTTTATAATGATGATGAAAGATTTACAGGTCAAAATCTAGTTCGCAGAGCAACTTTAGATGATAAGGATTATGATTTGTTATTCAATATTATAAATTTATCTAAATTAAATTATACTAGAATAACACACACAATATCTGATGACACTAGTTTTGTAAGTGATCCTAAGAAATGTAAAGTTTTAAAAGAAAAGGCAAACGAGAATAATAAAGGAATAGATATATTCCATTCAACAATTATTGAATCTATACCTATTGAAATCATTAAATATGAAAATAAAATATTAAGTGAAGAACCTACTTTTAGGATTAAATGGAAATCAAGAAAATCTACTTTTTACACTCCAGTTGCAGATATTGGAGTAAATCTTAAAGATATACAAGATATTTTACTTAACCGGGGAGAAATAGTAAACAAGTATGAATCATCTAATGCTATTTCTTCTCTAGTTAAGGAATTTGAATACAGAGATTTAATGATAGTTAAGACTGATATTCAAAAGCCTGGTTTCTATTATGATGAGGATAATGATGAAATTAATATTGTAAAATATGAATTAAATCAACCAAGTAATGAGGAACTTTTAAAAGGTGTTGAAGTTTTAGATTCTTTAAAACTATTTTTTGATGGGCAATTGGATAAATTAGCAACTATTCTAAAGTGGGGTTGGATTAGTCCATTTTTTTATTGTATGAAACAAAAAGGAAATCAGAGTGTCAGTTATTTATCTTTAAGTGGTGTGGCTGGAACTGGTAAAACCACAATTGGTCGAATTGCATTATATTTATGGAATCATCCAATTGATGGGATAAATGATATTAGTGGAGCGAAAGCAGGATCAGTAGCACGATTAGGGGATATTATTAATCATGAAACTTTTCCAACCATTATTAATGAAAGCAGTGACATGTTTAATGAAAAAAATATGAGGGAACTAATTAAAAGTGGAGCATATGGTTTAGTTGCACGGGCTCGTTATGAGGGGAATAATTTAAAAACTTTTTTAGCATTATCTCCCTTAATTTTCACCCAAAATGGTTATCTTCCTGAAGATGATGGAATAATTCGAAGATTTTATGAATTACGATACAACCTATCAGAACAAAAAACTAAGGAAGAGAAAAAAGCTTTTGAAAAAGCTTTTGAAATAAATAAACCCAAAATTTCCAAATTAAACCATCTTAAAAGTATAAGTCATTTTATAGCAAATGAGATTATAAGTGCCCCTGAATTATTAGATCTAGATTGTGATGAATTAGCAGTAACCTTATTACATAGATTATATTTTGATTTAAACTTAGATTTTCCAGAATGGTTAAATTTACTTGTTGAGAATTATGATTTAAATGAGATGTATAATATTCAAGATGAAACCATAAGAAGTTTTCTTGTAGATAATATTAATCGTACACATACTGAAAGGGTTAAAGATGCATCATACACTTCTGATGGTTTAGATTTGTATCTGGATATGGATCTTGATGATGGGATAAATCTTAGAGTTGATACTATCTTAACAAAACAGTTAATTAGTTGGATGATACTTAAAAAAACAAGATATGGTGATATGAAAGTTTGTTTAACTACTGAATTTCCTAAGCAGTTAAAAGAAAAAACAGGTATTGATTATCACCTTAGCACATTAGCTCAAATAATGGGATTTAAGTATGGAACCCAAAATTTTGGTAAAAAAGAAGGGAGTGATAAATCTAATAGGAAAAGAGTTATGTATACAAGTTTAGAAAATTTTAAAAATTATTTATTTCCTACTGAAGTATTTGAAGAAGTATAAAAAAAAGGTGGATGTTTATTATTTTTCAAATGCTCTCGGATTATCTTATTATACTCATTAATTATAAAAAAATTAAATAATTAAAACACAATTTTTTTGGTGGAGGAAATGAAAAATTGGGATTCCAAGAGCATTATCGAACAGGAAGGGACAATATTTTTAAATAGTGAAATTTTCAAAATAAATTACCTTTTAAATGAATATCCTTTCAGAGAAGGACAATACAAAGAAATGTTAGCATATAGTAAAGAGGTGAAAAATGGTAAAGCCCCGAAAAATATGTTATTAAAAGGAACATTTGCTACAGGTAAAACTAGCATACTGAAACTTTATTTAAGAACAATGAAGGATGATTATCCAAATATTATCATTTCTTATATTAATTGTAATATAAATAGAACTGAAAATGAAATATTTAATAAGATATATGAATCCATTTTTGATTTGCATAAAAAACAAGGAAGCCACACTAAATGGTTATACAATAAATGTTTTAGAAAACTGGAAACAGCGAATAAAACATTAATATTAGGATTAGATGACATTGAAGGTATAAAGAATAAAATAGAATTAAATAATTTATTTTCAAAGTTATTAAGAGTTAAAGAATTATATCCTAAGGTTAAAATTAGTTTAATCATTGTGGGGCATACAAATATTGAATTAAATTTAGAAAATAAAGTAAAAACTGTAATGGTCTCCCTACCAATAGAATTTCCTAGTTATAATAAAGAACAAATCTATCAAATATTAAAATCTAGATGCGAAATAGGGTTTTATCCTGGAGTAATTAGTGAAGAAATACTAAAATTAGTTGTTGATGAAACATATGATCGGGGCAACTTACGTGATGGAATTAACATCCTAGGTGCTGCAGGAGCATGTGCAGAAATAGATAATTCTAGTAAAATTCTTAAAAAACATTTGAAATTAAATTTGAAAAAATAAGAAATTTGAGTATTTAGAAAAAAGAAAAAATCTTAAATAAAAATTTTTTTTATAATTTTCTGTGAGGGTAATTGTTCTTAACATATCTTTCGAAATATGTTTCTTTATCCTCAATACTCATTAATTTATCATGTACCTTAACTGGTACACGGGCGAAATGATAAACTTCCCCTTCATTTGTTTCTACTTCTAAAACTTTACTAGTATTATCATAACCTACAGCAGTTAAGAAGTCAGATTCTATTGGAGTACGTTCCATTTTTATTACACCTCAAATTGTTTTAATTATAAAAGGAAGGCATTTTTTTTATTATTTTTTCCTAAATTATTTAACTAAAATTTTAATGATAGCATTAGCTAAAAGAAAAAAATATATCAGAAAAATTTTTTTTATTTATAAAAATAAATCTTTTTTTTATTAAAAGAAAATATATTAAATTTTTATACCTTTTTTTATCCCTTTTTTTTCTTGAATTCTACAATTATATTATTTGTAATCCATCATTATATATAATTCACTATTTTACTAACAAAAAATTCAATGAAAATTCAATGATAAATACTTAAATATGCATAAAAAACAAACCTAAGCATTAATAAAATTACTACATACTAATGAGGGGGATTGGAACTAATTTTAAAAAACGAATACTACTACGATGCAAAAGAATATTTTCCCTATGAAAATCCACGCCAAGATCAAATAGAAGCAACCGTAGATATATTAACTGCTTTTAAGGAAAATAATTACAAATATGCTATTCTTGATGCAGGTACAGGTTTTGGTAAAAGTGCAGTAGCACGAACATTAGTAGAATTATATGCAGATGAATATGAACTTAAAAGTTTCATATTAACCAACACCAAACAATTACAACACCAATATGCTAAAGAAACACGGAATAATCATTTTGATGTAGATTATGTTGTTGGTTTAGGTAGAAGTAATTTTGCTTGCAGACACTCACTAAACCCAGAAACTGAAGAGTATAATTTCACCTGTGATAATGGAGATTGTCAAAGAGCAAAAAGAAATGATGAATTTGAATGCATATATGGAACCGTAGATGGATACCCTCCAATAAATGGTGGTTGCTTTTATTGGAAAAATAAAGGAGAATGTATGCTCTCAGATGTAGCATTAATTAATTACAATGTTTTATTATCCGATAATCAGTTTGTAAATCATTACAGTAAACGTGACTTAATGATTTGTGATGAAGCACATAATATTGAAAACAAGATAATGGATGAAGTATGTATTGATTTAACCGAAACCACACTAAAACGTGACATTGACTTAAAATTTAAGAATGAAGACTTTAAAAAGTTAAGCCTAGAATACTGGATTGAGGAAATAGAAAAAATAATCGAAAAATATGAAAATAACCTAAAAGATTACGGAGATGAAATGAACAATAAACAATTTAACCATTTCGACCGCACCCGTAAAAACTTAACATACCGTAAAAGAGAAATCGAAACCAACCCCGAATTATGGGTTGTATGCCCCTCAAAACCAAACGAACGATTCAGAAACATAAAATTCAAACCAATACACATCAGAGACTACACAGAACCATACCTACTAAAATCTGGGGATGTACGATTATTTATGAGTGGAAGCTTTATTGACCCTGAACAATTCTGCAGAGACCTTGGAATCAACCCAGAAGAAGTATACTACAGAAAAGCAGAATCAATCTTCAACACAAAAGAAAACAACAGCATACAAATAGACTACGCTGGAAAATTAAGTAGAAACTACCGAGAACGAACACTACCAAAAACAATACCAATCCTTGAGAAAATCTTTAAAAAACACTCACAAGAAAAAGGACTAATCCATTGTAACAGCCAACTCTTTGCAAATTACATAATGAATAATATACACAATAATCGTTTAATGACCTACGACTCACACTCCCGAGATCCAAATGAAAGAATAGATGCCAAACTAAAAGAATTTAAAGAATCCAAAGAACCAAAAATAATGGCATCCTACAGTATGAACGAAGGAGTGGACCTCCCCTACGATGAATGCAGATTCCAAATAATCTTCAAAATACCATTCCCCTACCTTGGAGA
>JAEZRD010000112.1 GCA_023440975.1 Methanobacteriota archaeon
ATTGGTAGAGTATTTGATTCACAAAAAACCTTAGCTGAAGGAGTGCCAACTGAAGAAATTGATGTTATAATCAATAGTGTGGCTATGAAAAAAATTTATTATCATGACACTATAGTAAGAATACGTCGTGATGATGGAGGATTCTCATTTTTCCGTTGTGTACTAACACCTATAACATATAACAATCGTCCAGCTACAAGAGTCACAAGTGTAAATATTACTGAAAGAAAAAAATTAGAGCAAGATGCACTTATATTAAGACATAACCTTAGTAAAGTTCAAGGAATGACTAAAGTTGCAATAGAAAATTGGACACCTGAAAATCAGTTTAATTGGACATCAGAAATTTATGAAATCCTAGAAATAAATCCTGATGATTTTAATCCTTCAGATGATTTAATACATTTACATGCAATCGAAGATAATATTGATTTAAAAACACTTGCTGAAAAAGCTTCACCAAATAAACCGGAATATACTCATCTTGTTAAAGTTAAAACAGGAAAAGGTAATATTAAATATTTATACATGGCAAATGTATGTGAATTCAATAAAAAAGATAAAGTCTGCAATGTTTATGGTTTTGTTCAAGATGTAACTAAAGAAACTCTTTATCAAATGGAACTTAATGAAACTAACGAAAAACTTCATGATAGTTTAAATAGTAATCGTTTCCTTTTAAAAGAAGTTCATCATAGAGTAAAAAATAATCTACAAATTATTTTAAGTTTATTAAATTTAGATGTAAGATATAACAAAAAAAATCCAGAAGTTGTTATTGAATCAACTCGTAATCGTATTAATAGTATGGCACTTATACATGAGTTAGCTTATAAATCTGATGATTTTTCTTGTAATGTGTTAGATTATTTACATTCTCAATTAAATATTTTATTCCAATCATATCATGTTAAAAATATTAACGTAAATTATGATGTAGATGATATGGAATTAGATATTGATATTTTAATACCTTTAGGATTAATTATTAATGAATTAGTAAATAATGTTATTAAACATGCTTTCCCTAATAATGTTAAAGGGGAAATTAACATCAGCCTAAAACAACTCGCTGATTCTGAAAATTATGAGTTAATATTTTCAGATAATGGAAAAGGACTACCTGAAGGTATGGATATTATTAAATCATCTACTTTAGGTATGACAATTATTAAATGCCTTACAAATCAAATTGAAGGAAAAATTTCCGCTATTGAATCTATTCATGGTTTAACTTATAAATTAGTATTTTAAATTTAATCTCCTTTTAAATTACCTACTTTTTTTTAATAAAAATTATATATTATTAGAATACAATAATTAAATAGGATATAGTTTTATAGATTTTTATTTAAAGATTATCAATTATAAATTTAAAATTTAATTATAAGGGAGTTTAACATGAGTGTAGAAAGTGAAATAAAAGAGATTTTAAAAACTCGTAAAATGCATGTGACATTAATTGATCCTGACGAACAATCTCCAGAAGAAGCAGTTAACATTGCAAAAGCTGCAATTCGTGGAGGTACAGATATTTTACTTGTTGGAGGTTCAACAGTAAGTCAAAATCAAGTAGATTTTACATGTAAAGCATTAAGTGAAAATATTGATAAACCAATTATTATTTTCCCTGGAAACACAAGTAGTGTTAGTAAATATGCAGATGCTATACTATTTATGAGTTTTATAAACAGTACAAATCCTTACTGGTTAGTAGGTGCACAAGCATTAGCTGCTCCTTCAGTTAAAGAATCTGGTATAGAAACATTACCTATGGCTTATATGGTAGTTGAACCAGGTGGAACCGTAGGTTATGTAGGTGAAGCTAATCTTGTACCACGTAATCGGCCTAAAATACCTGCAGTATACGCAATGAGTAGTGAATTCATGGGAATGAGATTTTTCTATCTTGAAGCAGGATCAGGTGCAGAACAACCAATACCTCCAAAAATGATTGCATACACTAAAAAAGCAACAGAAAATATGGTTATTTTAGTCGGTGGGGGAATTCGTGATGGAGAAACCGCTTATAAAGCAGCAAAAGCAGGTGGAGATTTAATAGTAACTGGTACTATTGTAGAAGAAACTGAAGATGTTGAAGCTAAAATAAGTGAAATCACTACTGCGATTAAGAAAGCATCAGAATAAAAAAAAATTTTTTTACTATTTTTTTAAAGATTTATATGTTAAAATCATTATATGAAGAAGCAATTAGAAAAAAAGGCACAATCCAAGAACAAATTGAAGATTATGAACATAAAGACTTGGATTTAAGTGGTTATTGGACAGAAAAAACCATACCTTTACCATTAAAAGATCATGTTATGTCTGCAGGGGATGGTAGTAAAAACCAAAAACGATTCATGAGTTTTTACCTTTATGCTGTTGCAGCTGAAACTCTAATTTTTAATCCAAATAAAAACCCTAAACTTAAAACTTTAGAATTAACTGATATTGATACATTGCCTCATCAAAGATACTTGGATGAACGTTTAAGTAACTTCATGAGTCTTTTTGAAATTAAAAATGCAATTAAAGTATTGGAAGAAGAGAAAGATTTAGATTATTATTTATTTGATGGTAGTATTTATGGGGATTTAATAAGATTATTCCCTTCTCAACATAATATACCTAAAGATATTCGGAATCAAATTGCAAATAAAATATATTTACAAATCAAAGATGGTGTTGAAGAAAATGACACTAATATTATTTCTAAAGGGTTATTAGATGATGTTGAGTTTGAAGAGGATTTACAAAATTTTGAAGTAGATATTTTCCTTGAAAATATAGAAAAATCTTTACTTTTAAAGAGATTACTTCTAAAAAAAGAAAAAATCGTTGCTATTAGTAAAACTAGTAGTAGTAAAGAATTTTTTAATAGTAATGTTCCAGATATAGCTTTATTAAATGGCTATTCAACTGGAGAAGGTTATAGTAGTCTTAGACATCGTATTGTAAGTCAAGATGTTCGACCTAATTTTTTAATTGGAAATGATTTTTTCAAATCATTAGAATTCACAATTTTTTATGCACGTTTAGCACCTAATAAGAATGTTTTAAAATTTGAATTACCTTATAAAGCTAGTGAAGAAGAGTGTTTGAAGATTATTAGTGATTTAAAGAAAGATGCAATAAATGGATATCCTTATTTATTATATAAGGCACATCATGATGTTGTAATTCAAAATAAAGATATGGATAGTATAAGTTCAATAGTTAATATTATTGAAAGACAAGGACGGGAAATGTTATGATTATAGGTAGAAGTATAGGGGAAACTACTCTTGTAGATTTAACTTTTATTAGTAAAGATATGCCTCGTGTAGGTGAATATGTTACACTTAATTATGATGGTAAAATTGTATTAGGTATGATAGAATCTATGGTACGGGGATCTGTATCATTAAACAATGAGATTTATGACCCAGATACTATTGATAAAATTAGACAAATTGAAGGAAATGACTATTATATTAAAGGTAATATTAGAATACTCGGAGATGTGAATGATAATCTCAAACTTCCGAGAACTCCTGCACCTCCAGGTACAGAAATTGAACAAGCTTCAACAGAAATACTAAAAAAAGTATTTGACCAAGATAACAGTCTAGATTTAGGACATCTTATAAGTCAAGAAGAAGTTCAAGTAGGTGTAGATTTAAATAAAATGGTATCACGCCATTTAGCTATTCTTGCAATGACTGGTGCAGGTAAATCCAATACAGTAGCAGTTTTAGTTGATGAATTACTAAAACAAAATGGATGTATGTTTATATTTGATATGCACAGTGAATATATAAATGCCGAATTCAGCAATGGTGAAGTAAACCCAATAAAACCTATAATAAACCCAAAATATATGGAATTTAGCGAAATAAAACAATTAGCTAATATTGGATCTAATGCTGTAAATCAAGAAAGATACTTCCGAAAAGCATTCAAACAAGCAAAAGAAGAGTTAGAACATGGTGAAGCAAAAACTCCGGACTTCTTAGAACAATTACTCATAATATTAAATAGTTGGGAAATGGATGATGAAAGACCTACAAAAGAAAGAAACAATATAATAGATGTAATAAATAAAATTGAAGATTTACAAAGCATATACGGAAAATTATTAGATACTAATACAGGAAACATTCTAACACAACTAAAACCACATATGTGTAATGTTTTAGATTTAGGGCAAGTAGATGAAAACACTGCTGAAGTAATAGTAAGCCATGTACTAAGAAATGCATTAAAAAGTAGAAAGAAATTTATTCATGAAAATGATGATGATGCTTTAGACATCCCAGTATTCTTTATTTTAGAAGAAGCCCATATATTAGCCCCACAAAATAGAAACACTAAATGTAAATATTGGATAACACGTATTGCAAGAGAAGGTCGTAAATTTGGTTTAGGATTATGTATGGTAAGCCAATCACCAAAAAGTGTAGATAATGAAACATTATCACAAGCAAACAATATGATTATTCTTAGATTAGTAGAACCTAAAGATCAACAACATGTACAAAGCTCATCAGAAAGCTTATCTGATGATCTTGTTAAACAATTACCTGGACTAAATGTAGGAGAAGCTTTAGTATTAGGTATGATGACTAAAATCCCAACACTTGTAAAAATAAATAGTTTCAAAGGAAAAACACATGGTGGAGACTTAGATGTTCGAGGATTATGGAATCAGGATAAACAATCAAAAGATGAAGAATTAATACGTATGGAAGAAGAATTAAATGATTTAGGTGGAATTTACTAAATTAATTTTAGGGGTTAGGAATATTTTATGTATAAAGTTTACATAACAAATTTAAAAGATAATGATGTTTGTTCATATGAACTTAACAATTATATGGAAATATTTAACATAGTTGATGAAGATTATTCTATATCTAATAATGATTTAAAAGATTTATTAGGTAAAATAAAAGTTTACAAAGATATTCCAAATGGTGTAGATGTAGTTGTACCATTCAATGATGAATTAAATGATTTCATCTATATTTATAATGGTTCTAATTTCTGGAAAGAAAATGGGTATGAAAAAAAAGATTTAATTGGAACTCGTTTTACCCATGTATTTAATGAAAAATTAGCTAAAAA
>JAEZRD010000038.1 GCA_023440975.1 Methanobacteriota archaeon
CTATGGGTGCTATGACTGGTGGATTTGGTGGCGGTGCTGATCGTTACTTCCAAGAAGTTAAAGGACCTATGAAACACTCAAAGCTTGTTCCTGAAGGTGTTGAAGGAGCGGTTCCTTATAAAGGTACTGTTAATGAAGTTATTTTCCAACTTATTGGTGGATTAAAAGCTAGTATGGGTTATTGTGGTGCTAAGGATATTGCTGCTATGCAGGAGAAAGCTAGATTTGTTCAAATTACTGCTGGTGGTCTTAAGGAATCTCACCCTCATGATCTTTTAATTACTAATGAAAGTCCTAATTATCCTACTTTAGAATAGTTACTCTTTTTATTTTTTCTTTTTTTCTTTTTTTTATTTATTTTGGATTTTTGTTTATACTCTTTATTTATCATGATTAATCATGATAGTATTTGTTTTTATAAATACTCTAATAATAGTTCTAATTTAGTGAAATCTGCAAAGAAAAATAGAATAATTTATATAATAAAAGAATTATTATTAATAATTAATTAAGAGAACCTTATCTAAAATTTTTCTTAATGGTGATTAAATGGAATCATTAACATTGGAACAATATCGTGAAATGGTTGATAACATAATGGAAACAAGCAAGCGAATAGGTGAAATGCCTGAATACGCTAATATTCAAGACGAGACCATAAGCCGTGAAAATTATTCTGTAATGATTGAAAGAGTAAATAAATTCTTACTAGAAATGGGTAGAAACCCAAGATCAATAAAAATTGAAAAATAAAAAAGAAATATAACCCTATTTTTTTTAATAAAACTTATTTTTTTGAACTATTTTTATATACAATTTTAGCTATGCTTTTGTTAAAATTATAAATCTTCTTTAGAATTTAAATTTTTAAAATTAATATCCTCAATATCCATATTATCAATTAATACATAATGTACATTTAAATTTTGAATATAATCATTAACACTTAATTTATTATTTTTAATAAGATTAAATATGCAATCTTCATTACCCTTTTTATAAACACTATGTAAAGGTTCAATGTTTGATTTAACATTTTTATTTGTATGTTTTGGGATAATTGCTTCAATTGTATGGTCATTTAAATTTTCTAAAGTGTTAATCATTGTATTAATGTATTCTTTTTTTATATATGGAGAATCACAAGGTAAAATTAATCCATAATCTGTTGATATATTTTTTAATCCAGTTAAAATTCCAGATAATGGTCCTTTATTTTGAATTTCATCTTTAACATAAGTAATGGTAAAATCGAAGGGTTTGTTATTTTTTTGGTATTGATTTATTATTGCACTATATTTACTCACACGTCTTTCATCATTTAAAACAATCACAACTTCATTTATCATATGGTTTAATGTATCAAGTATATATAAAATCATAGGTTTATCCTGAATTTTCATAGATCCCTTATCTTCACCCATTCTTCGACTCATTCCTCCACATAAAATTATGCAACTAAGACTTTTTTCATTATTCATATTAAATTACCAAAAAAATTTTTTCTTAAATAAAATTATAGTGTACAAATTATTTATAAAGTTCTAAAAAAATAAGGATTTTAAATTCATTTCTCTAATTTTCAATATAACATTAAACAAAAAAATGTTTATATGATGAAACTTTTAATTAAAAATTATATAATTTAAATACATAATTGAATGAAATTTATTAAAAAGGTTTGAAAAATGTTAAAAAATAAATTAAAACCACTATCCCTACTTTTAATTATACTACTACTCTCACTAGTTGCAATATCTACAGTTAATGCAACAAATAACAATACAATTACTAATTCAAATTTAAATAACTCAACAAATAATCTTGTACTTCAAGATCAATTAAATACTCAAAATAATTTATCCTCAACAGAAATACAAGTTTCAAACACTAATCAAACCTACAATCAAGGAGAATCTTTAAAATTAAACTTAAGTTCTAATAATGTAAGTTTAAATAATAAAAATATAACCTTAACTTTATCAAATAACATAGGCAGTAAATCCTATTATCTACAAACTGATTCTAACGGAACAAGTTTATTACCTATCACATTATATCCTGGAACTTATAATATAAACTACACATTCAATGGTGATGAATCTTACCTACCCTACTCAGGATTCACCATATTAACAGTTAACAAAATTAACACCCAATCTACAACTACAAATATAAGTATAACTTATAATGCAGGTAAAACATTTGATGTAAATTTAACTGATGAAAACAACCAAACATTAAACAATCAAATCATAAACATTACTTTATCCCTTGGAAGTTTAAGCAAAACATACTCTATTTATACAGATATTAATGGAAAAGCAAGCTTACCAATAAATCTTTACCCAAACACTTACACCATCACTTATAATTATTATGGAACTAAAATATATAATCCGAATAATGGAACAGCAAAATTAGTAATAACTAAAGTAAATACAACCCTCACATTAAACAATAATCTTAATATTGGTAAAGGAGATTATCTAAATCTATCACTATACTCTAGTAATGGAAATCCTATAAACTCACAATATATATCAATAACACTATCTAATTCTAAAAATCAAAGTAAAACATATAATATCTTAACTAATTCAAATGGAATAGCTAAATTACAATTAAACCTTAATTATGGTGAATACTATTTATATTATATATTTTCAGGAACCACTGCATATTACCCAAGTAATAATGGAAATTGCAGTTTCATAATTAACGGTACTATTATAAAAGCAAATGATTTAGTTTTAGATTATCCAGGATATCAATATTTCAATATAAACTTAACCGATGGATTTAACAATCCATTAATTAATAAAACAGTGAATTTATTATTAAATAATAATTCATATAATTTAACCACAGACGAAAATGGAATTGCAAAATTAAACATAATAGCAAATGCAGGAACATATCCTGCAAAATTCACATACACTAATAATGATTCTTACTTTTCAAGTAATGGTTCAGCTACAATAACAATAAATAAAATAGATACATATATTACTGGTGAAAATATCAATACAAGTTCAAATAGTGGAACATTATACAATTTAACCTTATATGATTATAACAACAAAACATTATCAAATAAACAGGTCACAGTAACATTATATCGTAGTGATTATGATATAACTGCTAGAGAAGATAAAACATTCACATACACACTTATAACAAATAACAATGGAGTTGCAAGTTTACTATTAAACCAAGGAGCAGGTTACTATACAATAGAAGTAACATTCAACGGGGATGAAAACTATTATACTAGTACAATAAATAATGATTTATTTATAAATGGAACAGTACTTGTAGCATTAGATAGAACAATGGCAGCATATGCAAATGATGAATTCACAATCAAATTAAAAGACATGGAAGGAAACTTAATAGCAAACCAAACCATAACATTAACAATAAACTCAGACACATACACATTAACAACAAACAATAATGGTGTAGCAAGCGTAAACTTATCATATGCAGTAGGTAACTACACCATGAACTATTACTACACTGGATTAAATGGATACTTATCATCAAATGATACCAGTATGTTATTAATAAGCCTATTAGATATTAAACATGGAACTGCAGATGTTTCATCTTATCTTGTTGCAACAACTAATTGTCAAGTGAATAATGCATTAATTCAATCAACAGCAAAATCCATAACAGCAAACTGCACAACCGATTATGAAAAAGCAGTAGTCATATTTAACTATGTGCGAGATACATTAAAATACTCAAGTTATAGTAATACAGTTTACGGAGCATATAAAACATTAGTTTATAAAGTAGGGAACTGTTGTGATCATGCACACTTAATATGTGCACTTTCCAGAGCAGTAGGATTAGCTTCAAGATACTATCATGGAACCTGTTATTTCACAAGAACTGGAAACTGGGTAGGTCATGTATGGGCAAGTGTACTAGTAGGAAACTCATGGTTAGTAATGGACGCTACCAGCTCTAAAAATTTAGCAGGCTATGTAAACACTTGGAAAAACAGTAATTATGTAAAACTTGGAGTTTATGCAACTCTACCTTTCTAAAAAAAAATAGAAAAAAAGTTTAAATTTAAAAACTTTTTTTTATATTATACTTTATTTAATTTTTAACATGAATATCTGCATCAATATCAAACGGATTAGTACGTAAAGCAATACTAATCATATAAGGATAATTCCGTTTAAGATAACGCATATAATAAACATATTCATACATTAAATTACTATAAACCCGGTTAATATCCCCTATAAGATGATTAAAATCAGGTTCAGTTAAATTATTTAAATCTCCTCTACGCTCTAACTCTTCATCTAAATGGAAAGTAGCAAGTAATAATGCTGAAAAATTATCTTTTTCAAGAAGATTTGGATTTTCAAGTAATGAAATCAAGAAATATCTTTTTTCAATTAACAAAGTTTGAATATCCGTTAAATAAGCACCCCTATTTTCATATTCAATTGAAGGCTTAAACTTAACACCTTTACTTTGAATAGCATCCATAGAATTCTTAAAATCAGCATCCTCCCAATCTTGAATATTCTTCAAATAACCATAAATTACATTTTTATCATCATTAACACTACTAAACTTACTTAAAAGATCATCACCAATCTCACTAAAAAATACACTCATAAGCATATCCAATTTTTCAAAAATAGCTTCTTTTTCTTTACGCGCCATTATGTCATCAATTACAAGTGCAACAATTAATATATCAATTGGGATAAATCCAAGATGCATCATAACATATGAAAATATTTCTTCACTATCATGGAAGATATAAAAATTAAATGAATATATTAAAATCGTTGCAATAATAAGGACAATTGCAAACTTTATTTTCCAACTCAGTTTTTTCATTTTAAAATTCTCCAAAAAAAATAGATTTTTAAATTAATTATGTTATTTGTTTAATATATAACTATTAGGAGGAAATATTTTTTTATCTTTTTTTTGCAGAAACAATTGCAATAGGATTTTGAGCCATCATCATTATTCCTCGATCAATAACTCTACCTTTACTAACATTTATTTCAACAATTTGAGGATTATAACCTAAACTTTTTAATTTATTCACACTTTCAACTTTAGTATCAACAAGAATACAAGGTATAAGTATTCTTCCTTTTGAATTTAATTTTTCATCTACAAGATCAAGGATAGGTTCCATATCCCTTCCACTTCCACCAACAATGGCAATATCAAAACTATCAATATCTTTTAATGCACTTACGCCATCATTTTCAATTAAATCCACACATTCAAATCTACCAGATTTTTTTAAATTTTTTTCAGTGATTGTTAAAGCTTCAGGATTTTTATCAAGGGAATAAACTTTTTTAGCTCTTAAACTAAACTCTGTAGTTAATCCTCCAGTACCACAACCAATATCCACAACAACATCATCTGCAGTTACATTTGATTTATATAATAATATTGCCCGTATTTCACTTTTGGTTGGTCCAGGCACATCACAAGTCTTTATAAAATCTTCATCTTCTATCAATTAATCTTCTCCTTCAGGATTCCATCTGTTGTATAAATTATTTGGAATATTTAATGAGTCTAAAATTTTACCTACAATAAAATTAGCACTATCCTCTAATGTTTGAGGTTTATTATAAAATGCAGGCATAGCAGGTAAGATTACCGCTCCCTCTTTTGAAATTTTTAACATATTCTCAATATGAACACTACGTAATGGTGTTTCTCTAGGAACAATAATAGTTTTCCTAGATTCTTTTAATGCAACATCTGCTACTCTTGTAATACTATTATCAGCATAACCATTAGCTATACTGGATAATGTTTTCATACTGCAAGGTACTATTACTAATGAATCAAATAGGCAAGATCCACTATTAATTTCAGAACTTATATCATTAACCTCATAATATTTATTAGCTAATTTTTTTATTTCTTCAAAACTTTTATCAGATTCATGTTTAATAACTTCTCTTGCAGGGTTACTTATTAAAAGGCCAGTTTCTATTTTTAATTCTTTTAGTGCTTCTAATAGTTTCACACCATAAATTATTCCACTAGCTCCGGTTAATGCTACAATTATCAAATTTCATCACATCTCAATATTATTATTTTTTCTATTCAGTTAATCTTGATTGATCAAAGGTTATAGTTTCAAAATGTTTTTCACGTTCAGGTAAGTCAAGATAATGTTCTATTTTAAATTTATCAAATTTATTTCTATGTTCTTTTGGAACATAAATACTTATATCGGGGAAATTAAATCTTGCATCAGATAAAGCACCTACAATACTACTGATTTCATTTAAATGGAATAATTTGTCATTAAGAGATACTTGTGTTTTCATTTCATCAAAACGAGGATAATCAGTAATGTTAACTATAATATCATCTAAGTTTACACCATAATCTTCACTTATTTCTTCTTCTGCTTTTCTTAAATTTTCTTTAGGTATTTTAAACACTTCTTCGGGATGTTTGAATTCTTTAACATCTACAGTATAAGCTGTTTTTAATAAGTGACGATTGTCTAATCTGTTCATAATTTCTTTAGGATATCCTTCACTATTTCTACAAAGATTTACCATATCTGAATCATCATACTTGTACATTTCATTGGTATTTAATCCGTAATCTTTGATTAAATGTCTCATACATCTTCTAAACATAGCATTGATTATTCTAGTGGTGTGGTGTTGATAAACACTAGGGTACATAAAATATCTTGCAACAAGTAATGATTCAGCTGCTTGAACACCTTTAATATCTAAAACTAAATATTTATCTAATTTTAGATTACTTATTAATCTTTGAGTATCAATCACACCATATGCTACTCCAGTGTAATGGGAATCACGTATAAGATAATCCATACGGTCTACATCTAATTCTCCACTGATTATAGGTCCGAATTTTCCTTTTCCATGTATTATGTCAGTTATGTCATTTAAATTGAATTTTTCATTTAATTTATCACTTATTTCAGTGTTTTTAATAACATAAGAAGTAATTTCTTCATGAGGTACTTCTAATACTGCTTCAGATACATGTGAGAAAGGTCCGTGACCTGCATCATGTAAAAGTCCAGATACTCTAACTAATTCTTTATCTTCTTGGTTTAAATCTAAGTGGTCTGCAAGTTGACTAGCTAAATGCATTGTACCTATTGAATGTTCAAATCGGGAATGGTTTGCTCCAGGATAAATAAGTGATATGAATCCTAATTGTTTTAATCTTCTTAAACGTTGAATTTGAGGGTAATCAATTAGTTTTCGTTCAAATTCTGTCATGGGTAAGTTACCATGTACACTGTCTCTAATAAATTTTTTATCTGACATAATTTTGTTTTCCTTTGTCAATTATAATTATTTATTTTAATCAATGAATCTATCGTCTGCTTTTTTATTTTTAGCATCTTTATGTTTAGTTTCGAACCATCCGATTTTTAAATCATCGATGGTATCTTCATATAATTGAGGAACATAAGGTTTAATATCTAATATTGGGGTTTTATCGAGGATATCTACATTAGATACGTATACAATATTGTTTTTCACTTCATCTAGTTTCACTACTGATAAACCAATGGGGTTTGGTCTTTTTGGTGATCTTGTTGCGAATATTCCGTGTGTTTTTGTGTCTAAGAATGGTTTAACTTCTAATTTATAACTGTCTATTTTATGTAGGTGGTATATGAGGTTTAGGTGTGAAAAATCTTTTAAATCTTTTAATCCTTCACTGTATTCTGGTTTTATGTGTATTTCACCTTTTACGCCTTGAGCTCCTATTGGTTGTATTGGCATTCCTTCAAGTTCTTTGAAGGGGGTGTGGATTTCACCTATGCTTTCAAATTGTATGCTTTTCATGACTTAATTTTTGTTTTTAGTTATTCTTAAATATAATGTTTTTATTAGTTTTTAAATATTTTTTTTAGTTAAATTTCGTTATGAATATATTTTTTAAATCGTTGTGAAAACCTTTATTATCGATAAAAACAAACATTTAAATATTATATTGTATAAGTAGTAATTATAATACAGTTATATTAATTTAATAATATATAACAATTTGGAGATGAATAAAATGGAACTTAGTGCAAGAAATCAATTAAAAGGTAAAGTCGAATCTGTAACTACTGGTCAAGTAATGGCAAGCATTAAAATTAAAGTTGAAGACCCAGAAACCATAACCGCAGTTATTACAAAAGAATCTGTAGAAAAACTCGATATTAAAGAAGGAGATGACATAACTGCAATAATAAAATCTACAGAAGTCATCGTTGCTAAAGACTAAACCTTAAAAATTCTTAAACATAAAATTTAAACTTTAGAAGAACATTTTAACTTTTTAAATTCTTCTAATCCTCTTTTTTTATAATTTATTTTTTTCTCATTAAAATTAATTTTCAAACAATTTTGTTTTAATAAATACAAATATTTATAACTAAAATTGAATAAAAATAAAATTAATAAAAATATAATGCTGGCATGAGAAATGATAAAAATTCAATGTGACAATATTGAAAATAACAAAACTAAAACTATAGAAATAAAAAAACTAGATGACATATACACACCATCAAAAGAACAATATGAAGTGCCAAACCAGACACACACAAATATATTAACAAAAATGGATGTTAACTTAAGAGTTTTAATACCATATAAAAATGGAGAAGACTTTATATACCAATATTCCAATGATGAACTTTTCTCTAATTTAACTAATTTTAATAATGATATAAAAGGAAAAAAATTCAAACAAGTATTCCGAAACATACAAGAATTAGGAATATACAATGCAATGAAAAGATCTTATGATAATAACACTCGTGTAGATTTAAATATCAGTATACATGGAGATAATTCCTTAATATTCGCAACCCAATTTTATTATATTCCCGATGAAAACAAATTATTCTGCTTCTTAAAAAACACAACCAAATTCACACAACTTAAAGAAGAAGAACATCGCTTATTCTGTGTAAGTAAAGAAGGATTAATAACAATAAGTGAAGATCATAAAATTTTAAGAGCTAATCATCAATTTTATAAAGAAA
Source organism: Methanobacteriota archaeon (assembly GCA_023440975.1). Taxonomy (GTDB): domain Archaea; phylum Methanobacteriota; class Methanobacteria; order Methanobacteriales; family Methanobacteriaceae; genus Methanobrevibacter_A. The sequence continues at coordinate 9,062 of JAEZRD010000038.1, forward strand.
TAGGATACACCCCAGAGGAATTCAAAGAACTTGGTGGATTTGAATGGATGTTATCCCATGAAATAACCGACATTGAAAGTGCAGATTGCGAAAACTTAAATGTTGATTTTGAACACTTAATACATCACACCTCCTCAGCAATGAGTTTTGACTCAAGATATAAAAATAAAAATGGAGAATGGGAATACTTAAATGTTCATGCAATCCCTACACGATTTCATGGACAAAATGCAATACAAATAAACATAACTAACCTTGAAGATAAAAAAGAAGAAGAAAAACTATTTTACCGTAGCAAAGAAGGAATGATTACTGTAAGTGCAGATCAAAAAGTATTACGAGTAAATGATAAATTCTTCGAAACCATTGATTTAACAAGAGAAGAATTTGAAGAACTTGGTGGATTTGAATGGATGTTAGATGTTCCTGAAATAGTAGATAGTTCACATGCAGATTGTACAAATTTAACAAATGATTTCCAACGAATAATTAATCATAAATCAAGTGCTATGAGCTTTGATATAAGATATTTAGATAAAGATGGCCTATGGATATATTTAAATGCATTCTGCATCCCAACAAAATATGCAAACCAAGATGCAATACAAATAGCATTAACAAGCTTAAATGAAAAAAGAGCTGAAGAAATATTATTCTATAATAGTAATGAAGGTCTCATAACATTAGGGGAAGACAGAGAAGTACTACGTGTCAATGACCAATTTTACAAAATGATAAAATACACACCAAAAGAATTTGAAGAACTTGGTGGTGTAAATTGGATATTTAAAAACCATAAAATATTAGATTTAGAAACTGCAGATTGTGAAGATTTAACCGTAGATTTTGATCACTTACTAAATCATATCTCAAGTTCAATGACTTTCAATGCACAATTCCCGGGAAAAGATAAAAAAATGGAATACTTAAATGTCCATGCAATCCCAACAAGATATAAAAATGAAAATGCAGTACAAATTGCAATAGCAAACATAACTGAACTAAAAGCAGAAGAAATTGAAGCATTAAACTTACAAAGAAATTTACTAACAATACAAGAAGTAAGTAGTACAGCATTATCTTACCTTATAGATGGGGAAATGATTTGGACACCTCAAATATATGAAATCCTCGAAACAGAACCATTAATAGAAGATAAAGATAATTACATTATTAAAAACTTCACAATAAAAGAAGACCTACCTATTTTAGAAGAAAACTTAAATAGTTTATCTAAGGAAAATCCTGAAGTCGATTTTGTAATACGTGTTAAAACTGCTGAAGATAATCTTAAATATTTAGGTATACTTATTAAAGCCCAATTCGATGAAAACGGAAATATGATTTCCCGTGTTGGATTTAATCAAGATTTAACAAAAACAATAATGTATGAACAGGAATTAAAAAACTCTCTAAATGAATTAGAATATTTAACTCAAGATCGTAAAATTCTTCTACAAGAAATTCATCATAGAGTAAAAAACAATTTACAAATAATATTAAGCCTACTTAATCTAGAATTACATTATCATCCAGATAATCCTGAAAACACTATTCAACAAACACGTAATCGTATAAATACAATGGCACTTATACACGAGCAAGTTTACCAATCAAATGATGCATCACACGTAAATGCTGAAGATTATATTATTGCAGGAATGAGCAGTTTATTCGGTTTATATTCAACTTCTAATATTCATCAACATTACGATATTGAGCCAATAGATATTTCTATTGAAAAATCCATTCCATTATGTTTAATACTTAATGAATTAGCATTAAATACAATTAAACATGCTTTCCCTAATGGTGAAGATGGAACATTTAACATTGAATTGTCAAAAATTGGAGATTTAGTTACAGTGAAAGTTTATGATGATGGTGTAGGATTACCTGAAGATTTATACTCTGTTAATTCCAGCTTAGGATTTCTTATAATTGAAAATTTAGTTGAACAGTTAGAAGGAAATATAGAATTAATGAAAGGTATTGAGGGATTCGGCCAAATAATAACATTCGAATTAAATTGTGCAGATAGTAATAAAGACATTACCGTTTGTGATATTAACGATTAAAAAAGTTCATTTATTCTTTTTAACAATAAATCTTTTATATTAAAAAAATATAATATGATATTAATTTGGAGATTACAATGAATGAATTACCATCAAATGTTGAAGATGAATTAAGATCATATTTAAAAAATTTTCCAGAGATAACTTCAGTAGATTATGAAATATCAGAAGATGGAAATCAAATAGCTATAATCGTTGTTATGGCTCAATCTATAATGGAAAATTTCGAAATCGCAATACCTAATGTTGAAAGAATTTTAAATGCTAAATTTGATAAAATCTTAATGTTTAAGGATAAACATCATTATCTTTATGATTTTAATAAATAAATTCAGTAATTTTTTTTTTATAAGGTGAGTTTGAATTGAAAAGACTTGATAAAGAAACAGAAGAAAAATTGTATTTATTTGTAAAAGAAAATTATCCTCAAATAAAACAGTTTAAATATGAAATTAGTGAAAGTAGAAACTGCATAGCTCTTTCTCAAGAAGTTGAGATACCTGATGATCCAAAAATATATGAAGATATTGGTAGAATCGAAAAACTTTTAAATGTTACATTTTCAAGAATTTCAATTATACATGGTAGACACTCCTTTGTTTACATTTTCAATGATTAATAAGGAATTCCCAAACCCCCTTTTTTTTAATAAATTTTTTATTAATTTAAAATAAAACAATTATTAATTTTTTTAAAAGTTTAAATAGAATTTTAAATAATATTATATTATATACAATACTAATCTTTTTTTTTTAGCAAATTTTTAGGAAGTTTTTAAAATTATGGCTTATGATTATGATGTTACAATTGTTGGTGGAGGCCCTATTGGTTCAACTTTAGCTTATAAACTAGCTCAAAATGGTATAAAAGTAAGTATCATTGATAAAAAGAAGAATATAGGATTACCATTACAATGTGCAGGTATCATTAGTAAAGAAATCCATGAGCTTAATAATCTTCCAAATGAACTAATCTTAAATGAAGTAAAAGGAGCTAATCTCCACAGTCCACATGAAAATTTAACAGTGTTTAAAAATCAAACAGAAGCATATATTATTGATCGTGTAGCCTATGATAAATATTTAATTAAAAGAGCCATAAATGAAGGTGTTGAATTAATAAATCCATGTAAAGTTATAGGTATCAACACTAAAGAAGGCTTAATAATTTCACAAAAGGACCAAATAACAAGTAAAATTATTGTTGGAGCAGATGGTGCAAATAGTATAGTGTCAAAAGAATTAGGCAATACATTAAACTATTTCAATGGATCACAATTCCTCTTAAAATCAGATGAAAATATTCAAGATTTTGATTATGTCGATGTATATGCAAAAAGTGACATATTTCCAGGGTTTATCTGGGCAATACCTACTTATAAAAACATATACCGTGTAGGATTATTCAGTAACCACACTTGTGGTGAAGACATAGATATTTTAGAAAATTTCATTAAAAATAATCCAAAATTCAAAAACATGGAAATTTTAGAGAAGTACTATGGTAAAATACCAGTTTATGATAAAGAAAAAGTATTAGTTAAAGATAGAGTAATCTTAATTGGTGATGCTGCTTCTCAAGTTAAACCAACTACTGGTGGGGGTTTAATCCTTGGGTTTAAATCATGTGAAATAGCTAAAAATGTTATTGTTAAAGTTCTAAAAAATGACAATATAAATTTACTTAAAAATTATGAGAAAGAATTTAAGAAAACTTATAATAAAGAATTAAACTATCAATTAAAAGTTCAAAAAACTTTAAACTTATTATCAGATGATGATTTAGACTATTTCTTCAATCAATTAAAAGAACATGATGCTGAAGAACTTATAAGTACTTATGGAGATATGGATGAACAATCCATATTAGTTAAACAGTTTTTAAAGAAAGGATATCTTCTCTCAATGTTTCCATCAATTATAAAACATAGTGTAGGGAAAATTTGGGGATTAAAATAATCTTAAAAACATTTTTTTTATTATTGGAATGATATTTATGGATTTATTATTAATACAATCACAAGAACATGATAAATTACCAATTGCTGAATTAAAAGCAGTAATGGAAACAGAAAACATAATTGCAGATATTAAACCAATCACACCCGGTTTATTATTATTAAGAAATTTAGATGAAAAAACATTCAATCATAGTTACAAAAGATTAACAGACAGATTAGCTTATACTCATGAAGTTCATCAACTTATAAAAACCACAAACACAACAGAACTAGAAAACACTGTATTAAATATTGATTGGAATAATTATATTAATGAAAATTTTGTTGTGAGAGTTAAAAGATTTAACAGTGACATAGATACGGTTGCAACTGAAAGAAATCTTGGTGGATTAATATTAGAAAAAACTGATAATGTTAAAGTTAAACTTGTAGATTCTAAAACATTTATAAGAGTAGTTGCATATCAAAATGATATTTACTTATGTTTAGAAAAATTCAAATTAAACAAAAAACACTTTGAAAATATTAAACCTCATAAAAGACCTTTTTTTTATCCTGGAAGTATGAGTCCAAAATTAGCTCGTTGTATGGTAAATTTAAGCAGAATTAAAGAAGGAGAATTATTACTAGATCCATTCTGTGGAACTGGTGGAATTTTAATAGAAGCTGGATTAGTTGGTGCAAAACTAGTTGGATCTGATATAAATTGGAAAATGAAAAATGGTTCAGCTGTAAACTTAGATTTCTGTGGAATAACTGATTATAAAACTTATAAAATAGATTTTAAAAATCTGAAAATGTTAGAACCAGCAAATGCAGTAGTAACTGACCCGCCTTATGGTATAAGCACAACAACTGGAGGAGTAGATACTAGTGTAATATTTGATGAATTCTTAGAATCATTACCAAAAAATATTACACCTGATGCATTAATAGTTACAGCAAGTCCTCATACTATGGATTTAAATCCTATTCTTGAACGTGAAGGTTTTGAATTATTAGAACACTATGAAATTAAAATGCATAGGAGTTTAACACGAATTATATCAGTATTTCGGAAAAAATGATAAATTATAATACTTACATATTTAAAAATATAATTAATTATAAAAAAAAATGAGGTTTTATTAATAAAATGAAACTAGAAGTATTTGATACAACATTAAGGGATGGGGAACAAACACCTGGAATATCTTTAACACCTTCTGAGAAGTTACAAATTGCTAGAAAATTAGATGAAATAGGAGTAAACACTATTGAAGCAGGTTCAGCAATTACAAGTCAAGGTGAAAGAGAAGCTATACGTGGAATCACTCATGAAGGGTTAAATGCTAAAATTGCCAGTTTTGCTAGAACTTTAACTCAAGATATAGATTATTGTATTGATTGTGATGTGGATATGGTAAATATAGTTGTTCCTACAAGTTCACTGCATATGGAATATAAATTAAAAAAATCACCAGAAGAAGTTTTAGCTATTTCTAATAATGTAACAGAATATGCTGTTGATCATGGTTTAAAAGTAATGTTATCTGCAGAAGATTCTACAAGAAGCGATATGGACTTTTTAAAACAAATTTTTAAGGGCGCAATTGAAGCTGGAGCACATGGAATCTGTCCATGTGATACTGTTAGTATGCTCACTCCAGATAAATCAAAAAATTTTTTTGCTGAATTATCAAAATTGGGAGTTCCAGTAAGTACTCATTGTCATAATGATTTCGGTTTAGCTACAGCTAACACAATATTTGGAGTCATGGGTGGAGCAAAAGAAATTCATGTAACTGTTAATGGTATTGGTGAACGAGCAGGAAATGCATCTCTTGAAGAAGTTATAGTTTCCTTACATACATTTTATGAAAATTATGAAACCGATATTATATTAAACCAATTATATGATACAAGTAAACTTGTATCTCGGTTAACTGGAGCTTATCTTCAACCGAATAAAGCAATAGTTGGTGAAAACGCTTTTGCTCATGAGTCTGGAATACATGCTGATGGGGTGTTAAAAAAAGCAAGTACTTATGAACCTATTATGCCTGAATTAGTCGGTCATCGTAGAAAATTTGTTCTTGGAAAACATGTTGGAACTAAAGGTTTACAAAATCGTTTAGAAGAGTTAGGAATTTACACAACTAATGCAGAATTAGCAACAATTTTTAATAAAGTTAAAGATTTAGCAGATAAAGGAAAAACAGTTACAGATGCAGATGTTCAGGCAATTGCTGATTATGTGATGAATATTGAAGAAGATGCTAAAGTAAATCTTCAAGAGGTTACAATTGTTAGTGGTAATAGAGTTACACCTACAGCTTCAGTTAAATTAGGTTTAGATGATAAAATGGTTTTAGAAGCTGGAATTGGTGTAGGTCCTGTTGATGCTGCAATTAATGCTGTGAATAAGGGTGTTAAAGAATTTGCTGATGTTAGACTTGAAGAATATCATGTAGATGCAATTACTGGTGGTGCAGATGCACTAATTGATGTGATTGTTAAATTGAGATTAGGGAATAATGTAATATCTGCTAGAAGCACTCAACCTGATATAATTAATGCTAGTGTAGAAGCATATATTATTGGGGTAAACAGATTACTTGAGATTGAGAAGAAAAAATATGAATGAATATTAAAGTACTTTTTTAGAATTGATTTGTTATGGAAAATGAAAATAATATTGAAATCTTAGGTTATATTGCAAACATAAATAATGTAAATGAAACCTTAGAGAAAGTGGATAATTTGCGTGAAAACTGTTGTGATGGTACACTTATACAATTAATGGATGCAGATGCCATTGCAGGATATTATCATATTCGACATGGGGTTAATCAAGCTTTACTTGCTTTTGAACGTGATGATAATTTGGCTAAAGATTTAGGTGTTGAAATTCTTGTTAGAACTAGTGGTCAAAGACAAATTTCTAAAGCTTTTTCTAAGTTAGGTTTACATACAGGAAAAATGAATATTTGCATTGTCTTAATAGATTGTCCAGATTACTTCATCGATCAATTAAATAATATGTTCACACGTGAAGATAAAGTATTAGAACCTGACAATGAAAAATTATTAAAGATTTATGATATTTCACAAAAAGAATTAGACATAATGGATATCACAAACATATTAATTGACAAATCATCAAAATTAGTAGTCGACCAATAAAAAAAAATTGAAAAACTAAATTATACTATTAACTATACTAATAATTTCATCAAGATTACTTTTACCTAAACAATTAACATCTAAATTTTTAATTTCAATAGCCACAGCTTTTTCTTTCAAACGATTATAATTAGGACATTTAGTAATAATACTTCTACCATCAACATCAAAAGAATCACGAAGCTTCCAACTAACTTCTTTAGGATTATCACAAGAAACTATAACATTAATACCTCTTTTATCAGGATAAATAACATCATTAATATGATGTTTTAAATAAAAACAAGAAGAAATTAATCTATTTAAATTAGAATTAGCAGAATCAATCTCAGAATTAATACCTGCAACAGTCACATTACTAGCTTTCAAAGTTTTTAAAAGTAAATTAGAATCCTTAAAATAATCAGGAATACTAGTAGTAACAAAACCCCCATCACAAACATTAATAATCTTAGGCTCACCAGTACTACCAACAATAATATCAGAATACTCTCCATTAGCTAATAATTTCTCACTATCACTTATAGCACCCGAAGCATCTTCAACAAGTAAAATATCATGAGCTTTACAATAACTAGATATACCTTTCATATCTTGTTCTGCAGTATAAGCCGCAAAACTAGTAATAAACAATGCAGAACCTTCAGGTAAATCATCAACTATTACATCTAAATAAGAAGTGTTAATTAAACCTTGATCTGTTTTAACTATAATCAAATCTTTATTTAAAAACCTAGCAATTTGTTTAAAACCATGCCAAGCACCTTGATCAGGTACAATCACACTACCCTTAACATTACTCATAACTAAAAATATTGCACTATTCCCACTATTAACAAAACGACAATCATTATGTTCTGTTAATTCACATAATTTTTCAGATGCAAGTTTATTAAAATCAGTTTTTTGACTTAAACCAATACATGCACTTGACATATTAATTTGTGTTATTTTACTTGGTTTTTTATATTGTAATTTCATAAAAAAAACATCCCTTCTAATCCTTTTTTTTATTGATAACTTGGAGGTTTTTTGAAAAAATTATCCAAAGTTGTTTGTTTAGTATGTAATAATTCATTTAATAAAGTACTTACCTTAACATATTTACTAATAGGTATCTTTAATCTAGTTCCAGCATATTGTAAACTTGATTTTAAATCCTCAAATTCTTTGTAAGGTTGTTGCATAGCATAACGTATATTCTCTCTAACATTAAATACTCCTAAAGGAACATATCCATTATAAGCTTCACGAAGAATAATTAAACCTGCTTGTTTTTTCTCTTCAACTAAAGCATCAAGAACAGCATTTTTCGCAGTATAAAAACATCCTCCAACTGGAGAATACTCTTTTTTACCACCATTTAATTCATAATCACTAAAAATCATTTCTTCTTTACCTAAAAGTTTAATAAAAGCTTCAGTCCACTCATACTGCCACTCCACAGGCATAAGAATAATAATATAAAGATTCTTAAGACTATAATACTCATAAACACGATAAGAATCAATAAGTGGATACTGACGAACAATTTTTAAAAGACTATCAGCTAAACTAGTATCACATGCAGTAATACTCCAACGAGTAGGAACAAGTTTACGATTTTTACCAATACCAAAAGCACCTACACTAAAAGCTTTCTGCATATTAGAAAAAGGAACATCCTTATCATGAAGATACTTCACAGCCTCAGCAGCCCGTAAATCAGTATCATAAAAAGATTTCTCTAATTGTCTATCCCATTTAACTGCATCAATATCAAACTTTTCAATAACAGCACTAGGACCATGAGGAGTACTATCCTCAGAAAGCATACTACCTCTTGGAGTTTTACCAAAAACAGCTTCACTATCAGTAGATTTACTTGCAAGAGAAATATCTTGAAGTTTTTCTACAAAAGGATTCTCCAAATCATTAATACGAATTAACTGTTTACCTCTAACTAGATTAAGCCTATAATTAATTATTTCCTCTTGAGTTTTCCCTTCACCTAACCAAGCTTCAGGAGAATCAAGAATACTAGTATCTCCTTTCTGATTAACCATCATTGGTCCAGCATAAACTTTAGGATAACTCCATCTACCAATAAAAACAGATGGAGGAGTACTACCTTCTAAATCCCTACCAACTTTAACAGACTTCATCTGCATATTCTTAGTTAATTTATCAAGATATGCATTTTTTCTAGTTTTTGCCATAATATCAAAATACTTCTACAAATTTAAACTAAAGCAGTAATGGAAATAAAAAAGCAAAAAATAATTAAAATCCAAATAATGCTAAAAATTACCATTACTATAATTTCATTAGTTGTACATCTTCTACGAGTTCTAAGATTTAAATCTTCAATTCTCCAAAAATCATTAATTGATTCTTGAACATTAATAATTGTCCATAAACCAAAAAATGGTAAACAAATATAAATAATTAAATTAAGAGGAGCTGAGAAACTTTCTATTCCACGAGATCTAATAAGTTCCTCCCAATCATTAAGTAAAAAATAAAAAACAATCCAATTTGCAAAAGGAATTATTGCAAAAAGAATAGTTCTTACACTAATATTAATATCCTTATCATATTCCTCTTTTAAAATTTTACTATTATTATAAAACCAATAAATAGTATATAAACCAAGAGTAAAGAACATTAAGAGGAGTAAACGTCTAATAGGTAAAGCATGATTATATTCAATCTCATTTTCTTCGTGTTTAATTGAGCCTTGAAAATCCTTTTTACTATCCTCTTTTTCTGAATCTAAATTATCATAAATTGGTTTTTCAGGTGTGAAATTATTAGGAATATGATTACGTGAAATAACTTCATCTGGAACCCAATTAAAACAATATTTACATTTAGTTGCAGTTATTGGTATTTCTTTCCCACAATATTCACAAATTTTTGTTTCTTTTCCTGTCATGGTTTAATATTAAAATTAGTTTTATGCAAATTCAATAGTGCTAGGAGGTTTATCACTAATACTTAAAGCTACATGTGTAACTTCAGGCACTTCAGAAGTAATTCTTTGACTAATTTTACGTATAACTTCCCAAGGTAACTCAGGGACATAAGCAGTCATTGCATCAATACTACTAATAAGTCTTAAAACAACAAGGTATCCGAAATCTCTTTGATCTCCTTTAACACCAGTTACCTTAGTATCTGTTAAAACAGCAAAATATTGCCATAATTGTTTATCAATTTCAGCAGCTTTAATTTCTTCACGAACAATTGCATCAGCTTTTCTACAGACTCTTAAATTTTCCTTTGTTAATGGTCCAATAACTCTTACTGCAAGACCTGGACCTGGGAAAGGTTGTCTTTGAACTAATTCTTCAGGTAATCCTAATTCATCCCCAATTAAACGAACTTCATCTTTATATAATTCTCTTATTGGTTCAACAACATCTAAGACCATACCACTAGGTAATGCAAGGTTATGGTGTGATTTAATATTTCCTTCTGATTCAATCCAATCTGGAGCTATTGTACCTTGAACTAAAAATTTAGCATCTATTTTTTCAGCTTCACGTTCAAATACTTCAATAAATACTCTACCAATTATTTTTCGTTTTTCTTCAGGATCATCCACACCTTCAAGTTCTTTTAAGTATTCTTCTGAGGCATCAACATATTTGAAGTTTAATCTGTCTTTGAATATTTCACAAACTTGTTCTGCTTCACCTTCTCGAAGAAGGCCATGGTCAACGAAAACTGCAGTTAAATTATCACCTATTGCTTCTTTTACAAGAACGGAGCAAACACTACTATCAACACCACCGGATAATGCTATAATTGCTTTTTCATCTCCGATTTCGTTTTTGATTTTAGTAATAGCTTCTTCAATAAATTTATCTGGTTTAAACATAATTTTAACCTATAAAATTCTGTATTTTATTTTTTTTATTCTTCTTCGTCAGCAGGTGGTTCGTAATCTTCAATGATTTTTTTAATCATAGCTTCTAATCCTTCTTCACGACCACTTTCTACTGCTTCTATAATATCCTCGTATTTTATATATTTTTCAAGTTTCACTGCTTTTTGTCCTATACCACTTATTCTGAAACTTTGTTCTTCATCTCCAACAATGATATTAACATATTCTTTGCGGATTCCTGCTTTGTTATCTAGTGCTTTGTTTTTTAAGTCTTCAGCATTATCTATCATAAATATTTCTTCTCCTTAATATAATAAAATAATTTTTAAATCTATAATATAATTATTTTGCTTTTAACTGTTAATAAATTTTTTCTAGTTTCATTTTTGCAAAATATTTATAAGGGGTTATGAATATATATTCAAAACACTTAATAATCAAACTAAAAAAAAATTAGTTTCATTATTAAAAAAAAAATTTAAAGGAAAATAAAAAAATGGAAAAAAATTTAAAATATACATGTAAAGATTGCGATTTCACTTGGATTACATTAAATGGAGAACACACAATGTGCCCAAAATGTCACAGTGAAAACATAGAATTCATTGAAGAAGTAAAAGACTTAGATATAGAATCAATATTAACTCACAATAAAAGAAGAGGAGGATGTTGTGGTTCTGCACGTGGAAAAGGCCCATTAACATGTGGAAAACCAGCACCAGATCATCAAAATCCAAATGCAACCCATGATAAGAAAAATTGTTGTGGATATGCAGAATAACTAACTTATTTGTAAATTAACACCATATTTTTCCACCCCCACCAAAAAAAAATTATTACCCAATAAAAAAAATACCAAATAAATTTATCATTGTTTTTGATACTCTTTCAAATCTTTAATTCTTTTTTTATATTTCCAATATTTAGATATCTCTTTATCTTTTTGGATTTTAGCTAATTTATTAGCAATAGAATTACGAGCTTTAATCTCTATATTATCATCTAAAGAAGGTAATGAATCAAGATTATATTTATTTTTTAAAGCTTGTAAAATTAAATAATCAGCAATATGGGGATTTTTTGGAAGTAAGGGGCCATGTAAATAACTACCAATCACATTTTTATATATCAACCCTTCACATTTATCTGAACCATTATTCCCATTACCTAACTTAACTGTTCCAAATGGCTCATAATTATGATAAGTACGACCACCATGGTTTTCAAATCCCACTACAACTTTAGGGGATAAATTTAGATTGTTTTCAATCAAAATGTTACCAATAAATCTTTCAGGTTTAGATTCAGTATTAATATCTAATAATTCTAAACAAGGAATATTATTCTGGTTTAAGTCTAAATAATCATTTCCTAACATTTGATAACTACCACAAATAGCTAAAACTACTCCATCATTTTCAATATAATTATCAAACTTACTTCTTTTTGCAATTAAATTCTTGGAAACAATACTTTGCTGATTATCAGAACCTCCACCAATTAAAACCATGTCAATGTCCTCTTCATTAATAGATAAATCGGAACCTAATGTTGAAACAATATGATTGACTTCAATTCCTCTCCATTCACATCTTTTAATGATACATTGAGTATTCCCTATATCTCCGTACATGTTTAATATATCCGGATACATATTAATGATATTTAGTTTCATGTTGCTCATAACTTATTTATTTTTTCATTAATTCTTTTTGTTTGTCATATAAAATTTTTCTAGCTTCTGGCATTCCTGTAAAAGTTCCAATTATGTAAGATTTATTATCTTCAGATAAAATATTGTTCATTGCAGGTTTAATGTCAAATCTATCTTTACTAGGGTATATTCTTATTTTTGAAGTTGGAAAACCTGCATATTTAAGTCTTAATGCTACATCTTCTGCTCTAGTTCCAGTACAATAAAAATTTTTGATATTTGGTATTTCTAATACTTTTTCAAAATTCGCATCCCAAATCCATGAAATATCTTCTCCATCAGCAGGATAATCATTTAAGATAAACATTAAAGATTTTTCATTAGGATTAATACAAAATGCAGCAAGAACTTCACTTAATCCTACTGGATTTTTACTTAAAACTAGAACAACTTCTTTATTTTTCAAATTTATTTTTTCCATTCGTCCAAGTTTATATTCGAAACTTATAATCCTATTTTTTATAGTTTCATAATCTAAGCCTAGCTCACTAGATAGTGCAATTACTGCTAAACAATTGTATAAATTATATATTCCCATTAAATTTAGTCTGAATGATTTTTGTTCATTACAATATCCAATTGAAAAATCGTAATATCCGTCATGTGAAGTAACTGACATTAATTTATAATCAGAAGGAGGATTTTTAGCTCCACAATTGTTACAATGGTATTGTCCAATACTTCCATAATTAATAAAATCATATTCTAATCTATTTCCACATATGGGGCAGAATACAGATTCAAATACGTCCATTTGTTTTTTAGAATTTTCAGTTTTGCCATGGCTGTAATATATTTCTGGATTAGGTAAATCACTGAAGTATAGACAAGATGGATTATCTGCATTTAAAATTAAAATTGTTTTAGAATCAGTTATTGCATCATGAACCATTTTAATGGTGTTTTCAACTTCACCATATCTGTCTAGTTGATCTCTGAAAAAATTGGTTATTATGATGTAATTAGGGGTTATTTGTTGGGTGACTTTGGGAACAGTACCTTCATCTACTTCGAAAACTCCACAATCGTAATGTTCTTGTTTGTTAATGATAAATGGGGTTACAACACCATTAATTAGGTTGGATCCGTTTAAATTTGAAGTAATGTTGTTGTATTTTCCTTTTAGGACATGATTTAATAGGTTATTAATTGTGGTTTTGCCATTAGTTCCAGTAACTAGTATGGTTTTATCACATTTTTCTCCCATTTCTTTAAGTAAGTTGGGTTTTATTTTCATACTTACTTTTCCGGGGAGTGCTGTTCCTTTTTTTCCGCTTATTTGTAAGATTTTATATGTGGTTTTACCTGCATACATTGATATTTTTGTTGTTAAATGCCCTTTCATTTTTTTTTGTTTTTCCTTGAAAATCAATTTTTTTTTTAAGTGATTAAACTTTTTAATTTTTTCTAATATTATTATATTAATTTTAAACTATTTAAAAATTTTTTAATAGTTTTAATGAACATAATTTTGTAAAATTAGTTAAAAATATGAATATATTTCATTTATTATGAGGTAATGTATTAGTGTAAAAAATATATTACACTTATTGTTAAAAAGCTTTCAAAATAAAAGTAAAAAATATATTACGAAAAATAACGAAAAAAAAAATAAAAATAAAAACAATAATTAATAATTAATTTCAATAGTTTTAATCAAATTATACAAAGTTTTATTTATAGGAACATCTACCCCATATTTTTCCCCAAGAAATATAACCTTACCAGTTAAAGAATCAATTTCAGTTTTCTTCTTTCTCTGAATATCCTGTAATGTAGAAGAAACATGATTATAAGTATCAGGAACTAACTTAGAATAAAAAACATCCTCATATTCCCTAGCATTACTCCAATTAGTCCGATAACCAACAGCATCCATAACCTCAAAAATTTCTTCAATAACACAATTCATAATATTAATTGAATACTCATTTTCAATCAATTTACCATAATTAACCCCTAAAACAGCACCAAGAGGATTAAGAGCACAATTATATAACATCTTAGCCCATAACCATTTATCAAGATCATTACTAATTTCACAAGGAATACCAGATAAAGAAATCTTATCAGCAATTACTTTTAAACAATCAACATCAACACCCTGTAAAGAACCAAGTAAAATAGGTTCAGTATGAACAGTAACTTCACTAATATTTCTCTCAGGTCTCTTAAACCCAGTAATCACACGAGCACAAAAAACTTCATCTTTGGAAAAATATCTTAAATAAGGTTCATCATTACCAAAACCATTCTGAAAAATAATAATCTTAGCATTATCCTTTAAAATATTCTTATTATCATTTAAACAATTACTTATATCCTCATTAGAAATTGTTTTACTACATACAAATACAAAATCAAAATTATCACTAGGCATATTTTTATAATCAGTATAAACAGTATAATCCTCAGGTTTAAAAGAAAAATGTTTAAATATACCAGTTCTCCTAATTCCCTCTTTTTTTAATTTTTGGGATGTTTCACCTTTAGCAAAAAATGACACATTCACATTTTGGGAAAGCATAGATGCTCCAAGCCCTATACCAATAGCCCCAGCTCCATCAATTAAAATATTCATATAAAAAATCACCTACTAAATTCCAATACATTAAAAAAAATAATTAAGGCTTTTATTTTTCAGTTAAAAAAAAATAATTAATCGATTTTAAAAACCCTAAAAATAATGAATATTATTTTTAAATTAATAAAAAAAATTTATAAAAAAACCCTTTGTTTTATAAAAAAAGATTTAAAAAAAAATATTATTAAAAATAAATAATAAATCTATTTTTTACAAATATTATAAAAATTCATAAAAATCTCATCACCACGAGGAGTAGTATGAACTTCAGGATGGAATTGAATACCATAAATATCCTTAGTTTTATGTTTAATAGCTTCAATATCACATAAATTACTATCTGCTATAATTTTAAATTCATCAGGAAGTCTAGCAATTTCATCTTTATGACTACTCCAAACATCCATATTTGGAGATAACCCCTCAAATAAACCTTCATCATCAGTTATATTAATAGTTACTTGAGCATAACTTTCAGTATCACTACTAGTAACTTCACCATCAAAAGCTTTAGCAATTAATTGATGACCAAGACAAATTCCAAGAATAGGAACATTACAATTCTTAATATACTCAATAGTATTACCAGCACCTTCAGCTGAAGGTCCACCCCCAATAATTAAACCAACAGGATCCTTTTCACTTATTTCCTCAAGACTCAATGAATTATCTACAAGTTCAGAAGGAATATCTAAATAAGATAAACTTCTTTGGATTCTATGATTATACTGTCCTTTATTGTTTATAATTATTATTTCACTCATAAAATTAACCCAATTTATATAATTATTAAATATATGTTTGTATTATCTAGTAATTAAATTTATATAGTATACATTATAAATAATAGCTTATGGAATTTGAAGATTTAATATTTATTATCATTGCAATACTTGTTGCAGTAGTAATTTTTAAAGTATTCATGTGGTTACTACCAGTAATAGTAGTTTTATTAATAGCCTACTTTATCTATGTTTACTTACAAGATAGAAAAGATAAATACTAAATTTTAACAAATTTAAACTTTTTTTTTATAAATTCATTTCGTTAAATGCAGTTGTACTAGCGACAGCTCCTTCACCACAAGCTACAACCCATTGTTTAACTCCACCAGTAATATCTCCAGCAGAATAAACATGATCCATATTAGTTTTTTGATTTTTATCTGTGATAATGTATCCATTCTCATCTAAATCCACACCCAAATCTTTCGCTAATTCATTTTGAGGTAAATCTCCAATAGATACAAAAACAGCATCAGTTTTAACTTCTTCTATGCTACCATCAGTTTTTTTAAGAATTACACTTTCCACAGTTTGACTACCCTTAATCTCTTTAACTGTAGATTTCCAATAAACATCAATTCCTTTTTTTTCTAAAGCAGTTTGTAAATAACCTTCAGCCCGTAATTCATCACGTCTATGAACTAAATGAACATTACAACCAAGATTGGATAAAAAAATTCCTTCCTGAGCAGCACTACTTCCCCCACCAATCATAAGAATATCTTTTCCTTTAAAAAACATTCCATCACAAGTAGCACAATATGAAACTCCTCTACCTTTAAACTCTTCTTCACCTGGAACATTTAATTCTCGATGTTTAGATCCAGTAGCTAAAATAATTGACTTAGTATGATAAGTGTCTTTATCAGTTTCAACAGTAAAAGTCTTATCAGATTCTTTGACAATATTAACAATATTTTCCATTTCATTAATTTGACAATACTTTTCACATTGCTTTTTAGTATGAGCAATAAGACTCATACCTGCAATATGTTCATAACCAGGATAATTTTCCATTGCAGGAACTTCTAATCCTAACCCTCCAGTTAAACCTTTATCAATTAATAAAGTTTTACTATTCTGTCTACCCGCATATATTCCAGCAGTTAAACCAGCAGGTCCAGCACCAACAATGATTATATCATATTCTTCCATACTAAATCATCTCCACAAAAAAATTTTTATAATTCTAAATTCTTTTTTGAATCTCTTCACGAACAAATTTATTCACAATACTTCCATCAGCTTTACCCTTTAATTGTTTCATACTCATTCCCATTAAAGGACCCATAGCTCCCATTTGACGTTCATTAATCATATTGGAATTCTTTTCACAAATATCTTCAATAATCTTATGAACCTCATCTTCACTTAATAAAGTAAGATTATTTTCTTGAGCTAAAGTTTCAACATCCTTATTTGGCTCATCACTTATAGCAATTAAAAGCTTATTTAAAGCATCTTTACTAATCTTATTATCCTTAAGTAATTGGAACATACTTACTAATTTATTTAATGTAATATTATTTATATTATGATTATCCCTTTTAATTTCTTTTAAATCATATGCAAGAACACTAGCTACAGGTGTTGAATCAACATCAACCTTTTTAATAATACTTTCAAAAGTATCTGCTTCTTGTGTACGTACTAATTGATTAGCTAAATCTTCACTTAAACTATATTCTTCAATAATTCTAGCTTTCTTTTCATCAGGTAATTCTGGAAGATTACTTGCAATATCATTTAAATGATCTTTACTTATTTGGAATAAAGGTATATCAGTTTCAAGATACATTCTATTAGCAGTTGCAAGAGGTCTCATATACTCAGTATTTCCATCTTCTAAACATTTTCTAGTTTCTTCAATAACACCATCAAAAGCCATTTGACTTCTACGTATAACCTCTTCAAGTGCACTAGTAGCAACATCAGGCTTTTCAGCAACTATAATAATAGCATCTTCAGGTCCAACACTTAAAAATTCTTTAAGTTTATCTACTTCTTCTTGTGAAATTCCATATGCAGGTAATTCATCAGTATGGAATATTCCATGAACTCCACGTTTTTTAGCATAACTAGATAATTCTGTTCCAAATCTTCTTCCCGGTTGAACTTCTAAACCAATTAACTCATCAAATCCTTTAAGAACTATAGCTTTAACACTTTTTGCATGTGCTAAAATTTTACTTTCAGTATTTTCGAAAACATCATCAACATCAAAAATCTTATCTATAACTTCAGCATCACGTTTTTCTAACTGTTCTTTAATTTCTAATAATTTTAATTGACGTGTAACTTCACGTTCAACAATCTCAGGCATTAAATCTAAATCTTGAACACCTTTAATCTCTACACGTGCACCTTTAGCAATAGATATATTCAAATCTTGACGTATTGTACCTAATCCTCTTTTAACTTTAGTACTACGTAAAACTTGACCAATCATATATGCAACATGTTGAACTGCTTCAGGATTATGTACACTTGGATCAGTTGTAATTTCAGCAAGAGGTATTCCTAATCTGTCAAGACGGAATTCAGTAAATGGACCATCACTATCCACTCTTCTAGCAGCATCTTCCTCTAATCCTAATGTTTCAATTTTAACTCTACCATATGGAGTATCTAAGTATCCATCTGTTGCAAGTAATCCTGTTCTTTGGAAACCACTAGTATTACTTCCATCAATAACTTGTTTTCTCATAGTATGAAATTCATCAACTACCTGCATATTTAATAAAGTTGCAAGTGTTAAAGAAATATCTAAAGCTTCTTTATTCAATGCATGAGGAGGTTCATCATCAGTTTCCACAAGACAAGTATGATAATTATAGGATTCATAATTAAATCTTTGTTTTTGCATTGATTCCTGATATGCTGCTCGATCTATCTGTCCAAGTTCACTTTGAGTTGGTCTTAAAATTCTTTTGATTTCACTATCAAAGTTATCATCACGTAATTCTGTAGGGCAAGGACAAAATAGTTTACTTTCAGTATCTAATTGTTGATGAACTTCTAATCCCATTTTAAGTCCTAATTCTTTCCAATCTCTACTCATAAATAATGTCTCCCATTTAATTTAAGAAATATTTCACAGAACTACTATTATTTAATTCACCAGCAATATTAGTAGTCATAATATTTTCAACTTCATCTAAACTATCACTTTGACCAAGAGCCCAAGATAATTTAACATAAGCAGTCTCAGGTGTCATATCCGCACCACTTATAACATTAGCTCCAATAAGCTCTCTACCAGTACTATAAACATTCATATTAACAGTACCATAAATACATTGTGAAGTCATAACAACAGCAATTCCTTCTTCATTTGCTCTTTCAAGAGAAGGTATTAAATTATTAGGAACATGACCTAAACCAGTACCCTCAAGAACAATTCCCTTAAATCCTTTATCAATATGATAATCAATTAACTCACTTGTAATACCTGGAAAACTTTTCACAAGTGCAGTTTTTTCTTCAATACTAGTATTCAATTTTAAATCTCTAGACCCTCTTTTATGATAAGATAAATTAGTACTAATTATTTCACCATGTTTTAATTGAGCAATTGGTTCAGAATCAATACTTCTAAAAGTATCACGACGACTAGTATGCATTTTACGAACCTTAGTACCCTTATGTAAACTACAAATCTTATCATCTAAATTATCATGCATACAAACAGTAACATCAGCAATATCAGATTTAGCAGCACCCACACTATTATAAAGATTTATAAAAGCATCAGTAGAAGGACGGTCACTACTTCTTTGAGCACCAGTAACAACAATAGGAACTGGAGTTTCAATCATAAAACTAAGAGCAGCACTAGTATAATGCATAGTATCAGTACCATGAGCAACTACAACACCATCACAACCATTATTAATATCATCAGCAATAGATTTAGCTGCTTCCACCCAATATTCAGGACGCATATTCTCACTTAAAATATTATATAATGCTTTAACATCATAATTAGCAATATCTAACAATTCAGGATTTGCACGAAGCAAATCTCCAGCAGTAAATGCCGGATGAACAGCACCAGTCTTATAATCAATAATACTAGAAACAGTACCACCAGTAGAAATAATAGAAATATTCATCTTATCAGAATCTTTCTCAATTTCCACATCATCATAACCAATCTTAGGTTTATCACCCTTTTCAATTAAACTAATATTAGCATTTTCAATGTTAATTCCAACATTATACCCACTATCAAGTTTAATAACAAGGAAACCATCTTCAGCATCATTAGATCTATCTAAAATTATCCCTTCATAGGAAACATCCTCTTTTACAAGAGACACAGTATCTCCAATTGAAACACCTGCATCTTCAAGGAATTTTCCTGTTAATTCTTTGTAAGTCATTAAAATATACCTCAATAAAAAAAATTTTATAAAAAATAGTAAAAAAGTAAAAAAAAATAAAGTTTTAAAAATTTAAGCCACAGGATTTTCTCTCATCCATTTAGCTCCAGCTCTTAAAACTTTAATATTAATATCAATCAATTTAGGTTTAGCAGCAAAACTTTCAGCAATACCTTTCTCATATGCTTCAGGTCTGATAAGTTCACCTTCCCCACCTAATTCCATAATAGCACCAAGAATAGCAGTATTCATAGCTTTAGGATTACCAATTTTACTTGCAATCTCTCTAGCCGGAATTTTAACTATCTTAACACTTTTTTTAGCATGTAAATCATCATGTGAGAAATCTCCAGCACGAGAATCATAAAGAATTGTACCATTATCTTTAACATCCACAGAAAATTTCATTAATGCAGATTTATTTAAAGCAATTAAAACATCACATGCTTCTACAACAGGTGTACCAATAGTATGAGGACTAATAGTTACACTACAATTACTAGTACCTCCTCTTTGTTCAGGACCATAACTAGGATACCAACTAACATGATTACCCTCAGCACATGCTGCTTGAGCTAATGTTAAACCAGTACTTAAAACTCCTTGACCACCGAATCCAGCACATTTAACAGTAATATCTTCAAAGTCTTCATCATCTTTTAAATCAATTTTCTTAGAACGATCAATTTCAAAAATTTCATCAAGCTTTTCTAAACTATAATTAGATTCGTCACGTACAATAGGATCAACATCTCTAGAATTATCTCTGAATCTTCTAACAGGGAACTCTTCAGCCATTTCATTTATAAGGAAATCTTCTGTTCCTTGTGCATCACGACGTAAATTAGTAGGGCATGGGGATAATATTTCAACAAATGCATAACCTTTACCCTCTTTTTGAATAAGTAATGCTTTACGAATAGCTATTTTAGCTTTTCTAATAAGTGAAGGTGTTGCAAGAGATACACGTTCAATAAATACAGGTGCTTTAAGATTATCTAATAATTCGCACATATGCATTGGGTATCCAGTGTTATTCGCATCTCTTCCTTCTTGACAAGTTTTAGTTTTCTCACCAATAAGGGTAGTTGGAGCCATTTGACCTCCAGTCATTCCGTAAACAGTGTTGTTTACAAAAAATACTGCAATTTTTTCTCCACGGTTAGCTGCTTGGATTGTTTCATTTAAACCTATACTTGCAAGATCCCCATCACCTTGGTAACTCATTACAATACTATTTTTTTCAGCACGACTAATTCCTGCACCTACTTCAGGTGCTCTTCCATGAGCTGTTTGAACATTTCCACAGTTAAAATAGTAATATGCAAATACTGAACAACCTACAGGGGAAATCATAACACTACGATCTTGGATTTCAAGTTCATCCATAACTTCTCCAATTAATTTGTGAAGTATTCCATGTCCACATCCAGCACAATAATGAGTGTTTTTAATATCATTTCCTTTACGTGGGAATTCATCATTAATACTATCTGGTTTTTTAAGTATTTTCATTTGATAATCAGGGTAACCTGGTACATTCTCATATTCTTGATTTTGACTCATATTCTCACATCCCTCAGTCTATTACCCTATGTCTTAAGATATCATCATTACCTAATTCGTCTTTATATTCTTCATCGTGAGTATAGTCAATATGATATTTTCTTTCTTTAGAATGTAATTTATATTCTTCATCAATACCTGCATCTACATATACTCTGTTTAATATATCTTGTAATTCTATTAAGTTACCACCCATACGATTAACAAGACTTACATCTTTACAGTATGCTGCAGATTTTATATCTTCAAGTAATTGTCCATTACTCATTTCTACACTTATAAAGTCACAGCCTCTTTCTGAAAGTTCCCCAATTTTTTCTTTTGGGAATGGGAATAAAGTTATTAAACGTAATAATCCTACTTTAACTCCTTTCTTTCTTGCAATATCTACTGCGGTTCTTGCTACACGACTACTAGTTCCGTATGCTACAAGTACAATTTTAGCATCGTCTAATTTGTATTCTTCACAAACCACTTCATTTTTTTCAATTTCTGCATATTTTTCTTGAATATAAAAGTTAAAGTCTTCTAATTGATCGAAGTCAAGAAAGATACTTGTTACAAGATTATCTTTTGTTTCTTTATTTCCTCGAACAGCCCAACTGTTATCTGGTGTTGGTTTAAATGATTTTTCAGGGAATTGTAATGGTTCAGCCATTTGTCCAAGTACAGCATCTGCAAGTACCACTACAGGGTTTCTGTATTTATCTGCTAAATTAAAGGCTTTCATTGTTAAATCGCACATTTCTTGAACACTGTTAGGTGCTAAAACAATGTTTTTATAGTTTCCGTGCCCTCCACCTTTCACAACCTGATTATAATCTCCTTGTTCTGGACCAATATTACCTAATCCGGGTCCTGCTCTCATTACATCAACAATAACTGCAGGTAATTCTGCTCCTGCAAGGTAAGTGAATCCTTCTTGCATAAGACTTATTCCTGGCCCGGATGATGCGGTCATTACTCTATGGCCAGTTGAAGCTCCTCCATAAATCATATTAATACTAGCTTCTTCACTTTCAGCTTGTATAAATGTACGTCCTGCTTTAGGGAAATATTTACTTGCTTCGTGAAGTACTTCACTTGCTGGTGTTATTGGGTAACCGAAGTAACAATCACAACCAGCATATAATGCTCCAACAATAACAGCGGTGTTTCCTTTTACCATTTGACTACTCATATTTATACACCTGCTCCTTTTCGTTTTTTAACTGGTATGTGAACTTCAATTGCTAATGGTTCTGGGCATGTATAATAACAATCTCCACATCCACTACAACCTTCTCCAGTATATTCTGCATATTGGTATCCTTTGTCATTAATTCCTTCACTTAAGACTAAGCAACCTTTTTTACAGTAAAGTATGCATCTACCACATGCTTTACAATTATTTTTATTAATGACAGGATATGCGTTTGGTTTATCATTCATATTATCAAGTTCTATCCATAATTTTTATTTAATGATTAATTAATCTTTATTTTCAGATTTTTTAATATCTTCTCCACGTATAGTTCCTCTCATAATTTTTCCACTAATAGTTTTAGGTAATTCATCTACAAATTCTATTACTCGAGGATATTTATACGGAGCAGTTACATTTTTCACATGATTTTGAATTTCTTTTGCTAATTCTTCACTAGCTTCATAACCACGGGTTAAAACAATTGTTGCTTTAACAACTTGTCCACGTACTTCATGAGGCACACCAGTAATAGCACATTCTAAAACACTTGGATGAGATATTACGGCACTTTCAACTTCGTAGGGTCCAATACGGTATCCACTACTTTTAATTATATCATCATTACGACCTACAAAGTGATAGTATCCATCTTCATCTATCCATGCAGTATCTCCACTATGATAATGACCCTCATAATTTTTCTTTTCAAATTCTACTGGATTTTTATAATATTCTTTATATAATCCTGCAGGACGACCTTCATCAATACGATAAGTTAATTCTCCACGACTTCCAATATCAACTACATTTCCATCTTTATCAAGTAAATCTATATCATATATAGGATTTAATTTTCCAACTGCTCCAGGTTTAGGATCTAACCATACAAATGTAGCTAAACCAAGTGTAGTTTCAGTTTGTCCAAATCCTTCTTTAATACTTAATCCAGTTTGTTCTTTAAATACTTTAAATACTTCTGGAGGTAATGGTTCTCCTGCTGTAGTTGCATATTTTATGTTAGAGAAATCAAATTGACTTAAATCTTCTTTAATGAGGAATCTGTATACTGTTGGAGGTGCACAGAAAGTTGTAACATTGTGTTCAATCATTTTTTTAATTAAACTTAATCCATTAAATCTATCATAATCGTAAATGAATACAGCTGTTCCAGCTATCCATTGTCCATAAAGGTTTCCCCATACAGCTTTTCCCCATCCTGTATCTGCACCAGTATGGTGAATTCCATCTTCAACTACATTATGCCAATATTTTGCTGTTACAATATGACTTAAAGCATATGTTGGTTTGTGTGCTACCATTTTTGGTTCGCCACTAGTTCCAGAGGTGAAATAAATTAACATTATATCATCATTTGTAACAATGTCGTCTCCAGTTGGTTTTTCAAATATATCGCTCATTTTTTGGATTTCTTTATTGAAGTTATACCATCCATCAATGTTTTTATCTCCAATTACTACTCTTTCAAATTCATGAGTTTCATGTGTAGTATTGTAATCTTTAATTAAGTAATCTTCTTGTACGGTTACAACCATTTTGATTTCTGCTTTTTCAATACGATATTTTATATCATGTAATTTTAACATGTGTGTTGCAGGTACAGCAATAGCTCCTAATTTATGTAATGCTACCATGTTAATCCACCATTCGTAACGGTTTTTAAGAGTGAGCATTACTGTATCACCTTTACCTATTCCTAATTTTTTGTAAAAGTTTGCAGTTTTGTTACTTAATTTACTTATATCTTCAAATGTGAATGTGCGTTCTTCGTTATCATCACACCATATGAGTGCTTTTTTATTTGGATCTATGCGTGCATATTCATCCACAACATCAAATCCGAAATTAAAGTTTTTTGGGATTTTTAATTCGAAGTTATCCCGGAAATCTTCGTAAGAGTCAAATTCTACTCTTTTTAAGAATTTTTTTAATAGTGATGTCATTTTATTTAGTCCTTAAAATAATAATTTTAATCATAATTATATGAATGTTTTTACATTATAACAGCTAAAAATGTAGCTGGTTCATCGTTTAATGCTACCATAGCATGTCCATAGTTACTATCGAAAATAACTGAGTCGCCAGGGTGTAATTCGATTTCATTATTGTGTATGAATAATTTTAAAGATCCTTCAAGAATGTAATTAAATTCTTGACCTGGGTGGTTATTTAAAGTAGGAGTTTTATCCTCTTTAGGATCAACTGTTACGATAAAAAATTCTGATTTTTTATGGGAAAATCTTTTACAGAGGTTTTCGTATTTGTACTCTTTTCTTCTTTCTACAGTAATTCCTTTCCCCTTTTTTGTAACATCAAACACATTCATTCGTGTTTCTTCTCCAGTGAGTAATAAGGATAGGTCTACTTCAAATATGTTTGCAATTTCATTAAGTAAACTTGCTGGAATGTCTTTTTCTCCTTTTTCATATAAAATGTATGTTTCTTCATCAATTTTTAATTGTTCAGCAAAGTCTTTAATTGAAATATCGGACAATTCTCTTAAATCGCTAATACGAAGTCCGAGTTCTTTATTGAATTCGTTCATATTTTTTACCTACCATATTTTTTTTAAATTTTATTAAATAAATTAATAAACATTATGTAAACTATTTTTTTTGAATTTTAATAAAAATTAGTTATGAAATTGTATTTAATTTAAATATATTTATTTTAGCTAAAATATTAGAAAAAATAGTATAATATTTTAACATAATATAATATCAGTTCTTTTTTAATATATACTTTATTAATTTTCATGATAATTTATGACAAATTAATTGAAATTCATTATTATATATTATTATAAGTAAAAAATTTAATAACAAAAAATTTAGGATATTATAATAAATTCATAGTCTTTATAAATAGAAACTTTAATATAATAATTGTTATAATTTAAACATAAATTAGATTTAAAAAAAAATAAAAAAATTAAAAATATAAATTCAAGGTGAAAAAATAATGTCAGAATCTGATCTTGGTGAAAATGTTATCTTTAAAAAACAATCCGGGGATGTACTAGAAGTAAATCAAAAATATATTGGAATTAAATCCAGAGAAGATGCATTTATGAGTATTAATTTTAGAGTACCTCCTGAAGATATGGAAGTAATAAAAGGATTCTTCCAAAGTTTTGACATGATAGAACCATTCAAACTAGATATATGTAGTACAGGAGATATTCCAGTATTTTTTAGAGGAATCTCCCCCGTATTAGAAAAAAAAGAATTAGGTAATTATTATTCATTTATGGCATTAACAGTTCAAGAATCTGTAAAAACTCCAGAAGAAATAGATTTATGTCATGAATGTACTGGTTGTGGATTACATTTTGAAAACACACCCCAATAAAAAAAATTAAATCTTATTAAAAATTTAAGGTTGTTAATAAAATGGAAAATGAAAACATAGAACAAGAACAAATTATTAAAGATGAAGATGTAAATTTGGAAGACTATGTTGCATTCCAAAAAGCATCAGGGGACACATTAGCAGTAAATATAAAATATGTTGGAATTAAACAAAGACAAGACCATTTAATGAGTTTTAACTTCCATGCACTTCCAATACATTTAAAAGAAATCATACAATTCTTTGATGATGTGGATAATGTTGGAGATTTAGCATATGATATAAGTAAAACAGGATATGTGCCAGTTAACTTTAGAGGATTATCTCCTGTAGTACGTGAACCAAATTCAGATAGAGAGGTAATGTTCTCAATGTCATTAGTTTTAGAACCAGTTAAAGCTGAAGCTAAAGAATCCTACTTTGATCCAACTTGTGGAAACTGCCCATTCCATCATATAGACTAAAAATTTTGGAGGCATTAAATGCCAAATTCAGAAATAAGTGAATATATTACATTTAAAAGAACTAATGGAGAAATACTAAAAGTTAATCAAAAATATGTGGGAATTAGAGCTAGACCAGATGGAACAATGGCAATTCATTATAAAGCTCCAATGGAAGATACCATAGAAATGGAAAAATTCTTTGATAAATTCACAAATATTGAAAAATTAAAAATGGATATTGGTGATACTGGAGTTTTTGGTGTTAATTATCGGGGCTTAATTGAGGGTAAAGA
>JAEZRD010000028.1 GCA_023440975.1 Methanobacteriota archaeon
GTATATGCTTTTTAAAAACCAAATTATTATTGTCCAAAAATTATTTTAATAAATCCTATTAATTTACTCTAAATTAATTTTATTTTAACTTTTGAACAGTATTCCAACTTTTTCTAACGAAATCAGGCATTTCTGCATATGTAAAATTAGTTAAAAATTCTTTAGTTTTAGGATCACTTGGATAACCAGAACCAATTCCACCCATTTTTATATACTCTTTATTAATTTTTTCAATAATTTTATCCCGAGTATATTTGGCCATTATTGAAGCAGCAGCAACTTGATAATAATTATCATCTGCTTTATGTTCTGCAGTAATATCATCACATTGTACAATGTTACGAATTTCATTTTCTAATCGTTTTGGTTTCACATCTAATGAATCAATAATAACAGCATCTGGTTTCATTTTCTCTATAATCTTAATCATGGCAATTTTTTCAATTTCATTCAAATTAACATCTTTAGCTCTTAAATTGTCAATATCCTGTGCCGTAATTTCAATAGTTTCATATTCAAACATTTTACTTAATTTACGTGCAAGAACAGTTCTTCTCTTAGGTGTTAATTTTTTAGAGTCTTTAACTCCCATTCTCTCTAAGATTTTTGTTTTCTCTTCTGGAATTACAATACCTGCTACTATCATAGGTCCTAATACAGGACCTCTACCCGCTTCATCTAATCCTAATATATTCATTTTTATCTAAAACCAAATTAAATTATATCATCATTTATTATTAATTTAAAAAAATAGTTAAAATTAAAGTAAAAAAAAAGATTTTAAAAAATAGTAAAAAAAATTGGAAAATTCATCAAAAATAATAGTTTGATGAATTAAATTTTATGTTTGTTTTTTATAAAATAAATTTATCTCATTGCT
Source organism: Methanobacteriota archaeon (assembly GCA_023440975.1). Classification (GTDB taxonomy): domain Archaea; phylum Methanobacteriota; class Methanobacteria; order Methanobacteriales; family Methanobacteriaceae; genus Methanobrevibacter_A. The sequence continues at coordinate 881 of JAEZRD010000028.1, forward strand.
TTAAGACGTACTTCAGGTTCTAAAGCTAATGGTTCAGCTGCAACAATTGCAGTTCCTTTTGCAACAACAGTCATTGGATCATCAGATACTGTGATAGGAATTTCCACTTCATCAAAGATTCTTTCTTTAATTCCTCTTAATCTAGAAGTTCCTCCAACAGCAACAGTGTTTGAATAGATACCCATCATTAATTCTGGAGGTAATCTTTCTAATATGAGTTGTAACCCATTTAAAACTTCTACTATAATAGGTTCTGCAGCATCTGCAACTAACATAGAATCAATAATTGCTTTTTTAGGTCTGTTAGTATCCATTGCTTTTCCAATAACTTCAACACTTAAGTTTTCCATTTCTTCACTACAATGAATCATACCAACTTCAATTTTTGCAGCTTCTGCATCATGAATACTTATTGCTACATTATATTTTTCTGCTACTAATTCAACGATTCTAGCATCAATATCGTCTCCACCCCAACGTACGGTTTCAATATCGTTTATTCCACCAAGGGAAATCACAACTAAATCACTTGAACCAGCACCAATATCAATAACCATAGTACCATTTGGTTCAGCTATAGGTAAACCTGCACCAATTGCAGCTGCTAACCCTTCACTAACAACTAAAACATATTCTGCTCCAGCTTTTCTACCAATTTCTTCAGCAGCATTTTTTTCCACTTCAGAAGAGTCTCCTGGAATACCAATAACAATTCTTCCAATGCTTTCTCCTTCTTTAATACCAATTTCCATTGCTTTAATTAATAAAGCTTGAGCTTGTGCTATATTTTCAATAACACCTTTTTTTAAAGGTCTTACTGCAGTAATGTCTTCAGGAGTTCTTCCTAACATTCTTTTTGCTTCTTCACCTACAGCTAATACTGCAGTTGGGTCATCTTTCTTTACAGCAACAACAGATGGGATTTGATATAAATCAAATTTATCCCCAGATGGTTTTGCAATCACTGTATTTAAAGTTCCTAGGTCAATTCCTAAGCTATTTTTCACTATTGGTTTTCTTGGTTGTGCTTCTTCTACCTCGGTATTTCCAAAAATACTCACGGTTATTCCTCCATAATATCTTTAAAGTCTATAACAAAAATTTTATTTGCTGTAGCAATTTTTTGAATTTTGGTTACATCCTCATCGTTTTCAACTGAAATGAGAATTGTAGTTAGTACGACATCACTCACATTAAATAAAGGAGTGATAATATTTTTTATAAAGCCAGGCATTTCTTTTGAAAGTTGTAAATCAGTTTCAATAAATCCTGTAGTTTGATCATCTAATAAGATTGAAATTGGTGCTTTCACTTCTTCAGTATCATTAACAAATTTTTTAATTGCATCTTCAGGCCCAACTAATGTCATTAAATTATTTTCATTTTCAACATAGTATGGTGCAATAACAATAGCGGCACTACCCTTATCTTTAGACATACGGGTAATTTCCCTAATTTTCATTGAGTCCCCTTTTAAAATGATGAAATCAAATTTTTTACTAATTCTACCTTCATCGAAAGATACATGTTCTCTAAAAATAATTTTTACAGTTTTCTTAGATGCAATTGCAGAGTATGCTATATCATTTACTAATTTATCATTACCTGCTATAACACACCATATTTTTTTAACATCTTCTTCAGATGAAACCCTTGCGGCTTGTCTAAGAATTTGTATATTATCTTCTATCATTATGTACCCATCATTAAATAATATTCTGTGAAAGTAAATCCTTTTATGTGTAGGATATAATAATTCACTTAAAAATGTAATAACATATGCAAATTTTAAATATTTAACACTATATCTCACTGTTTTTAAAAAAATTTAAACAAGTTTTAACATTTAAAGTCATAGTGCTAACATTTAATAATTATCTATATTTTACTAATATTTATATTTATTTTTATAATTAATTATAATGACTCAAAATTATATCAAAATTTTTTTTTAAAAAATCCTATAAAAAAAGATTATTTATCCTAATTTTAAACTTTATAAAAATTAATATGTTTCTTAATATTTAAATTTTAAAAAAATTTTTATAAAACTTTAAAGATATTTTCTAAATAATTATATATATTCAAAAATTTTTAAAATTTATAAAAACTATATTCAAAGGAGTTTTGATGCAAAATGCAATTAGAAAATACAGGGATTCTAAATTTTATTAAAATCCCAGATATAATTTCTTCATTAAATATGATATTTGGGTTTATAGCAATATTAATGGCATTTAACAATTATTTCACATTATCTGCTATATGTATTATAATAGCAATAATATTTGATAGTATTGATGGATGGGTAGCAAGAAAACTTGGTAGAGATGACTCTTTAGGTTTTGGTAAAAATATAGATTCATTAGCAGATATAGTTTCATTTGGAGCAGCTCCTGCAGCACTATTATATTCCATAGGAATGAAATTATCTCCAAATATGCAAATATTAACAGCTATAATTAGTTTATACATGATATGGTGCGGTCTTTTAAGGTTAACTAGATTTAATGTAATCGGTGACAAAATTGATTATCAAGGATTTATAGGATTTCCAATACCAGGAATAGCATTTTTACTTGCAACTTTTTATCTAACAGGATTTTTCAATATTTGGCTAGCATATATTCTAATGATTATAACAGCAACATTAATGATTAGTAATTTAAAATATCCAAAAATAGATAATTACATTTTAATCGGAATATCATTCATACTAATACTATTAATACCTTTAAAATTAGTATTATATGGAATAAACATACCAGCACTTATATTATTCATATTTGTATTAATATACCTATTCTTAAACTTTTACTACAATATAAACCAAGAAGGTTCAATATTCAAAAAAACTCAATAAAATAAACAAAATAAACAAGAGAAAATCATGTTCAATAATAAAATAAGCATAAAAACAATCATCGTAATCATTGCTTTAACTATCTTAGCAATGTATGCTTTCACAGAAGTAACATATTTCTCATCAAAAATAGTTATAGAAAGAAACCTAGAATCACCTGTTTTAACAATCCCATCAATCGGAGTTCATGAAAAAATCAACAATGTTTCAATATCTCAAGGAGTATACAAAGAAGTTAAATCTAATGATCCAACACATGGAGAAGTAATTCTGTTTGGTCACAGGACACTGCAAGGATCTGCATTTTTAAGATTAAATGAATTAAAACCTGGAGATATGATAACTTTAGATTGGCCAGGAATAGGTGAAATTAATTATACAGTCAACTCAACAAAAATAGTTCCAGCATCATACAAAATGAATGTAAATGATACTGCACAAAAAATTGACTTAATCACATGTAACCCTATAGGATCAACAAGTGAACGATTAATAGTAACTGGAGATTTAACAAGTGTAGGGGAAATAAACCACACTATACTAAAAGAAAACCCACAAAAAGATTATGGACTAATAATATGTATAATATTTTTAGCTTTAGGCTTATTATTTGCCTATTTCTATCCTAAAGAAGAAAAAATGATTATATTAATAGTGATACTGATACTTGCCGCAATACTGTTCTACTATAATTTCTTCCCAATATCTTCACAAGTAATGGCAGATAAACTAGGATGGTTAAATAGTTTTTATAATTTCTAAAAAAAATATTATTTAAAGGAGAATAAAATAATGGATGTTAATGAAAAATATTTTAATAACATAACAAGTCGAGAAAGAGCAATATTTGAAGGTGCAATTACAATGGGAGCATTATTCCACCAATTTATAGGTACACCAATTAGTAAATCAACAACTCCAAGTTTAGAACAAGCCATAAAACAATCATTAGAATTACAACCTGCAATAGAAAAAGTAGATATAAAAATAGATTTAACTAAATTAGATGAATCCATGACTGATTTTGAGTATACAACCCTAAATGGAGATATGTTAAATGTTAAAATACACTCAAAAATTGATGATGTAACTGCAATAATTCGTATAGAATTTATTGAAGAACTTAATTATCCACTAATGTATGTTGAAGATATAATTGAATAATATTTAATAAATATCAAATTCATGTCTCTCTGGGTTAAAATATTCTAATTTTTAAACTAAATAATTCCATTTTTTTTAAAATCTTTTTTTAATAAATTTTATTAATTATTAAAATTATATTAGTAAAATGTATATCTAACTGAGTAGTTAGAAATTAAATTTCATTATTAAAAATTTATTTTAGGAAGATTTTATGATAAATATAGATTCAAATTTATGCAAAGGATGTGACATTTGCATAATAACATGTCCTAAAGATGTTTTTGAAAAATCCAAAGAAAAAAATTCAAAAGATGTCTATTTACCTTTCCCAAAAAATGAAGAAAAGTGTAATGTTTGTGGATTATGTGAACTTTCATGTCCAGATCAAGCAATTGTTGTAGAGAAAGAGGAGGACTAAAATGTCTGAAGAATATTTCTTATTAGGAAATGAAGCATGTGCAAAAGGAGCAATTCGTGCAGGTTGCAGATTCTTCGCAGGATACCCAATAACACCTTCTACAGAAGTGGCTGAAGCATTAGCAAAAGAATTACCTAAAGTTGATGGAGCATTTGTTCAAATGGAAGATGAAATTGCATCAGCTGGAGCACTTGTAGGTGCTTCATGGAGTGGAGTGAAATCCATGACTGCAACATCTGGACCAGGAATCTCATTAATGCAAGAAAACATTGGATATGCATTCATAACCGAAACTCCAATTGTAATAGTTAATGTACAAAGAGGTTCACCATCAACAGGTCAACCTACAATGTCAAGTCAATCTGATATGATGCAAGTTAGATGGGGATCACATGGAGATTACGAACCAATAGCATTAGCTCCTTCATCAGTACAAGAATTTTTTGACTTTACAATAGAAGCATTTAATTTAGCAGAGAAATACCGATGTCCAGTATTTGTAATGTCAGATGAAGCTGTAGGACACATGAGGGAAAAAATGACAATTCCAGAAGAAATTGATGTTGAAACACGTCAAATGCCAAAAGAATCTCCAGAAGATTATTTACCTTATAAAGCTCCAGAAAACGGCACATCAAAAATGCCAGCATTTGGAGACGGGTACAATGTTGCAATCACTGGTTTAACTCATGATGAAAGAGGATATCCTGATACAAACAACCCTGAAACACATACAAAATTAGTAAAAAGATTATGTGATAAAATATTAAAAAACAGACAAGATATTGTATCATTTAAAGAAGAAAATTGTGATGATGCAGATTTAATAGTTGTAACCTATGGATCACCTTACAGATCAGCACAAACAGCTATACATCAAGCAAGAAATGAAGGATTAAAAATTGGTTCATTAAAAATCAACACACCATGGCCATTCCCTGATGAAGAATTAGCAAAAATAGCAGCTCAAGCAGATGATCTTTTAGTTCTTGAACAAAACTTAGGACAAATGGTTCATGAAGTAGAAAGAGTGGCTAAATCTGATGCAAATGTACATTTACTAGGTAAAATCGGAGGAGAACTTCATAAACCTGAAGAAATTTTAGCAAAAATAAAGGAAATCAAGGGGTTATAAAATGGTTGAAGAAAAACAAAGTCCATATCTCAAATACTTAAGAGAAGATAGACTTCCACACATATTCTGTCCAGGATGTGGAAATGGTATAGTAATGAACACATTCTTTAAAGCATTAGAAGGAACTGACATTGACTTCGATAATATAGCTATGGTTTCAGGAATAGGATGTTCTTCAAGAATACCAGGTTATGTGAAATGTGATTCATTACACACAACCCACGGAAGAGCATTACCATTTGCAACAGGATTAAAAGTAGGAAATCCTGATTTAGATGTTGTAGTATTCACTGGTGATGGAGATGGAGCGTCCATTGGTGGAAACCATTTAATACACTCTGCAAGACGTAATATAAACATGACTGTAATTTGTGTAAACAATAATATTTACGGTATGACTGGAGGACAAATAAGTCCAACTTCACCAAAAGGTAGTTTCGGTACAACTGCACCATATGGTTCTAGAGACGAACCATTTGACCTAGCAAAATTAGTTGCAGCATCAGGAGCATCATATGTTTCAAGATGGACAACAGCAAACCCTCTCCAATTAGTCAACTCAATTAAAAAAGGATTAAATACAAATGGATTTGCATTTATTGAAGTAGCAACACAATGTCCAACATATTACGGACGTAAAAATAAAATGAAAACACCAACAGCAATGTTCCAATATCTAAAAGATAATTCTATTACTAAACGTAAAGCAGACAAAATGGATCCTGAAGAACTTAAAAATAAAATAGTTATTGGAGAATTTGTAAATAAATCAGAACCTGAATTCACAGATAATATTCAAGAACTTGATGAAGAAACTTCTAAAAAACCATATAAAAAACGAACAGCATATGAGGAGTTATGATTAAAATGAGAACTGAAATAAGAATTGCTGGATTTGGTGGTCAAGGAGTTATAATGGCAGGAATAATAGTTGGAAAAGCAGCAGCTCTCTATGATAATATAAATGCTGTACAAACCCAATCCTATGGTCCAGAAGCACGAGGAGGAGCATCTAAAACTGAAGTAGTAATAAGTGATGAAGAAATTTATTACCCTAAAGTTTCAAGCCCAGATATCCTTGTAGCTATGTCACACACAGCTCTAATAAAATATATGGATGATTTAAAAGATGAAGGAATATTAATTATAGATCCCGATATGGTTGAAGAAGACGATCCAGAATTAGTGGAATTTATTAAAAAGCATAATATCAAATTATTCAAAGCACCTGCAACAGAAACAGCAGTAAATGATATAGGTTTAAGAGTTGTAGCTAACATAGTTATGGTGGGTTCAATAGTTAAAGCTACAGGAATCATATCTAAAGATGCAGCGCTTGAAGCAATTTTAAGTAGTGTTCCAAAGGGAACAGAAAAGAAAAATGAAGAAGCGTTTGAAGCAGGATATAATTTAATAGAATAAAATAAATGGGGTTTTAACATGAAATTCTATGAAAATAATGCAAAAAAAATCTTTAAAAAAGAAGGAATCCAAATATTGGATGGTGAAGTAGCACACTCTCCAGAAGAAGCTATGGCAATAACTACAGAATTCGGAGTTCCTGTTGCTGTAAAATCACAAGTATTAACTGGAGGAAGAGGTAAAGCTGGTGGAATTAAATTTGCAGATACTCCAGGTGAAGCCTACCAAGAAGCTGATGAACTTTTAGGTTCTAAAATTAAAGGCGAAACAGTTAATCACTTATTAATAGAAAAAAAAGCTGAAATTCAAAAAGAATTCTTTTTATCCATCACAATTGACAGAGCAAATAAATTACCTATCATAATGGCTAGTGCTGAAGGTGGAATGGAAATAGAAGAATTAGCAAAAACTCAACCAGAAAAAATCATCCGATATCATGTTGATCCATTAAGAGAATTCTTCCCATTTGAAGCACGTGAAATAGCAAGAAAAATGGGTGTGGCTTCTAACTTAATCCAAGGAATTGGTGGAATGATTTGGAAGCTTTATAATGTTTTTGATAAATATGATGCACATACTGCAGAAATAAACCCATTAGTATTAACTCCTGAAGGACTTATAGCTGCGGATGCTAAATTAGAAATAGAAGATGATGCACTATTCCGTCATAAAGATATTATGGAAGATTTCAACTTCCAAAAGAAAGAATTTGCATTTGTTAAACTTGAAGGAGATATAGCTGTAATTGGTAATGGTGCAGGACTTACATTAACCGGAATGGATATGATAAAACTTTATGGTGGAAAACCAGCAACATTCTTGGATATTGGTGGAGGATCATCAGAAGAAACTATTAAAAAAGCATTAAATTTAGTGTTAAGTTACCCTCCAGTTAAAGTAGTATTCTTAAATGTTCTTGGAGGAATTACAAGAGCCGATGATGTTGCACGAGGAGTTATAGATTCTTTAGAATCTCATCCGAAAAAAGCAAACTTTGTTATTCGTTTAACAGGTACAAACGAAGAAGAAGGGCAAAAAATATTAGAAGAAGCAGGAATTCCATATGAAATAAGTATGGAAAAAGCAGCCCAAAAAGCTGTAGAAATCTGCAACTCCTTAAATGATTAAAACTCTTCTTTTTTTATTATTTTATTTTTAAACTATTTTTTCTATTTTAATAAGACAACACGACTAATTTCTGAATCATTAATTATTTCTTGACCGGTATATTCACAAATTTTGTCTGCAAAATCATAAACTTCCTTAAAAGTAGGCATATTATTTAATGTTAATCTTTCTCTAGAATAACCTACACACATATAAGCTTTAACTTCAACATAAGTAGGGTTAGCTTTCTTAAAAAGTTTAGCATAATCTTCAGGATTAACCATATTTTCTCCCTTAACACAAGTTGTTCTTATGCATGTTCTATTTTTATAACTATTTAAAAAATCAAGACTAGTATTTAAACGATTCCAGCCATCATTAATTTGAGGATTACATAATTCTTTATATATTTTTTCATTAGGTGCATCTAAAGAAATGTATAATTGTGTAGGTTCATTTTCCAATTCTTTTAATTTCTCAGGATTCATACCATTACTAACAACAAAAGTATTAAAATCACGTCTATTAAATTCTCCAATTAAACTATCAATCTCAGGATATAATGTAGGTTCACCAGCTAAAGAAATAGCAGCGTTAGTAGGTTTCTTACTTTCTTCCAATTTCTTTTTATCTGCCTTATCATTTCCCCAAAAACCACATAAAAGATTAGTCTGAGCAGCAATTGCACCATCAATAATAGTTTTTGGATCATCATACTCTCCTTCCCATTCAGTTTGAGTTAATGATAAATCTCTCCAACAAAAACTACATTTTTGATGACAAAAGGGAACAGCAGGAGATAATTGAAGACATCTATGACTTTCAATATCATAAAACTTTTCTTTATAACAAACACCCTCATTTAAGATGCTTTTCTTTTGCCAGTGACATATTTTTGCAGCAGCATGTCCATGTTCACCAACAAAACGATAACCACTATATTCTAATTTTTCTTGTTGTTCTTTAGTTAATGCCATATTAAAAACCAATTATTATTTTTAAAAAATTATTAAAATTATTATAATTAAAATTAATTATAAATATAATTATACATAATATTATTTATTATATATTCTTAAAAATTGTTTTTAATCGATTTTGATATTAAAAAATCAAATTCTATTTAAAAAAAATTAAAATTATGGGGTAATTAAATTTGTCAAGTAATAAACCTATTGTAATATTAAACTATAAAACTTATCTAGAATCCAGTGGCGAGAAAGCGTTATTATTAGCTAAAGATTTAGAAAGTGTGTATGATGAAACAGGAATACCAATGATTGCATCACCACAAGCAATTGATATATCCAAAATTAAAGATGAAACAAGCATACCGGTATATGCTCAACATATAGATCCAATAACCCCTGGAGGAAACACAGGATCTAACTTACTTGAATCATTTATAGCTAATGGAATAGATGGAACATTACTCAACCACTCTGAAAAAAGAATGAAATTAGCAGATATAGAATCCGTAGTTTCACAAGCTAAAAAAGCAAATATAATCTCTTGTGTATGTTCAAATAATGTAGCTACAAGCGAAGCTGTAGCAACACTCGCTCCGAATTATGTGGCTGTAGAACCACCTGAATTAATAGGTACTGGAATACCTGTATCAAAAGCAGAACCAGAAATTGTCACAGGAACTGTTGAAAAAGTAAAAAACATAAATAAAAATGTAAAAGTTCTTTGTGGTGCTGGAATATCCACCGGAGAAGATATGAAAGCAGCAATAGATTTAGGAGCTGAAGGAGTACTTTTAGCAAGTGGAATTATTAAAGCAAAAAGTCCAAAACAAGCATTATTGGATTTAGTAAGTAAAATATAATTAATGGTGGAGAAAATTTATATGTCATTTAACTTTAACACAATAGACGATTTTGAAATAGATGGAAAAACAGTTCTCATTAGAATAGATATTAACTCACCTGTTGATCCATCTACTGGAACAATCTTAGATGATACAAGAGAAAGATTACATGCAGAAACATTAAAAGAATTATCAAATAAAGGAGCAAAAACCGTAATCTTAGCTCACCAAAGTCGCCCCGGAAAAACAGATTTCACAACACTCAAACAACATGCTGAAGTATTAACTGACATTTTAGGAATACATGTTAAATATGTAGATTCAATATTTTCAATCCGTGCAAAAAAAGCAATAAGAGAATTAAAAGAAGGAGAACTTCTCCTCTTAGAAAATGCAAGATTCTTCTCAGAAGAAACACTCCAAAGATCTGCTGAAGAACAATCACAATCAATCATGGTGCGTGAATTAGCTCCATTAATCGATTTATTTGTCAATGATGCATTTGCAGCAGCACACCGTTCACAAGTTTCATTAGTTGGATTCACTCCAAAAGTTCCATCAGCAGCAGGAAGAGTTATGGAAAAAGAATTAACAATACTCGAAGCAGCATTAGAAAATGTCAAAAAACCATGCGTATTTGTTATTGGTGGAATGAAAGCAGATGATTCCATAATGGTAATGGAAAATGTATTAAGAAATGGTACTGCAGATACAGTAATAACATCAGGAATAATTGCAAATATATTATTATGGGCAGCAGGAATAGATATCCAAGATGTAAATAAAGATTTTATTAAAAACAAAGGATACTATGACATGGTGGATAAATCAAAAAAATTATTGAAAGAATTCCCCAATCAAATATTCTATCCAACAGATGTAGCAGTAAATGTTGATGGAGAAAGAGTAGACTTACCAATAGAAAAAATATCCAACAATTCAATATTTGACATTGGAAAAGAAACAATCAAAAATTATGCAAAAATAATACTCAATGCTGGAACAATATTCGCAAACGGTCCAGCAGGCGTATTTGAAGACCCTAAATTTGCAATAGGTACAGAAGATATAATAAACTCAATAGCAATATCAAAAGGATACTCTATAATCGGTGGAGGACATATTGCAGCAGCAACTACAAACTTAGGCTACGCAGACAGTATGGATCATGTTAGTAGTGGTGGAGGAGCATGCATAACTTTACTTGCTGGTAAAAAATTACCTGCAGTTGAAGCATTAGAAATGTCTGCACAAAAATATAAAAATAAATAAAAAAAATTTTAAAAATATAAATTAAATATTATTTTTAATTAATATATTCAAACTCTTTAATCAAATTTTCACATGATAATTGAGGATCTTCACTTTCCATAATTGCTGAAATCACACTAATTCCACTAATACCAGTTCCTTCTAATTCTTTAACATTATCCTCAGTAACCCCACCAATAGTAACAACAGGAATATCAACAGAATTAACAATATTCTTCAAATCTTCACAAGTAATGTGTGGAGAATCTGGTTTAGTAGGAGATGGGAAAACAGCACCAGACCCAATATAATCAGCACCATCCCTCTCAGCTTTTTGTGCTTGTTCAATAGTTTGAGCTGAAACACCTAATAACATATCAGGACCAATAACTTTTCGAACTTCTCCAGCATCTAAGTCAGTTTGACCAACATGAACACCATCTGCCTCAAGATCAAGAGCTATTGCTATATTATCATCAACTATAAATGGTATATCATATTTCTTTGCTATATTTTGCACTTTTTTAGCAACTTCTAAAAACTCAGTTAAAGGTAATTCTTTTTCACGAATTTGTATCATAGTTACACCACCTTTAGCTGCTTCTTCAATAATATTTAAAAATTCTTCTTCACTTTTGTTATTGTTGTTTGTAACTAAATATAAAGTATAATCTATTTTTTTATCCATAAAAATCACTTAATCTCAATTTAAATTATTTTTTCAATGTTAGATTCATTCTCAAGGTTTTCTACTGAAATTTTGTATAAATAATCAATTAACATAGTTCTAAAAGTACCAGTACCTAAATCATTATTTTTAACATATTGACTAGATTTTTCACCTGCAAGGCCCATATGGGCTGTTGCACCAATGGCTCCAATAAACGCATCATTTACACTAGAATAAGCTCCAACTATAGTAGTTAACATACATCCACTTCCAGTAATTAATGACATCATTTCGTCACCATTATTTATACTATAAACTTCATTTCCATTAGATATTAAATCAATAGGTCCACTAGCAACAATAGTCATGTCCAAATTTTTAGCTATTTCCATAACTATTTTTCCATTTTCTATTAAATTATTTTCACTAATCATATCTTCGTCATTAACATCTACTCCAACAGCACCTTTAGTGCTATCTTGAGTGATATTCATTAAATCCCCAATTGCTTTAATTTCGGACATATTTCCTCTAATACAAGAAACTTTATAATTTTTTATTAAATATTTTATTAAGGTTTGTCTAGTTTTTGTAATACTTACTCCTACAGGATCTATAATTATAGGAGTATTATTTTTATCTGCAACTTCACAAGATTCTTTAATTAATTTTATTTGTAATTCATTCACTTTTCCTAAATTTATAACAAGTGATTGACATACTTCTGCAAAATCAGCAATGTCTGAAACGTCATCTCCCATTCCTGCAGTTGCTCCTATAGCTAAAACAGCATTTGTACAATCATTAATTGTAACATTATTAGTTATTCCTAATACTAATGGTTTTTTAGTTTTTATGTTTTCTAAAGCTTTAGATATTTCAACATTCATTTTTTGAGATTTTTTATTCATTTTTATCATCGAATTTTTTGAATTTAATTAATTTGAGTTATTATATTTATTTTATTAACTTAAATAATTTATCATGAATATTAATGATAAATTATTTTATTTTTAATTTAATAGTATAAAATCTCCTAAAAAACCAATAAGTATTTAAGTGAAAATTAACTAATAGAGTAATGTTGAATATTTTATTTATGATGCCTCGGTGGCTCAGTCTGGTAGAGCGCGAGACTTGTAATCTCGTGGTCGTGGGTTCAATTCCCACCCGGGGCTTAATAAATGATTTATTTATCAAATAATATAACTATCTTAATGGATAATCATTTTTTAATGTTTTCTTATACATTTTGTAATTTAAAATGTGTAGTGAAAAAATGAAAAATTAGATATATTTATAAGTAATGATAGCATAATAGTATAATATCATGGGACCGTAGGGTAGCTTGGTCGATCCTTTGGGCTTTGGGAGCCTGAGACTCCGGTTCAAATCCGGGCGGTCCCACTGAGTATCTACCCGCCTTAGCTCAATTTGGCAGAGCGTTGGACTGTAGATCCAAATGTTGCTGGTTCAAGTCCGGCAGGCGGGATTTCATATTCATATAGGTATGGATATTTTCTATTTCTATTAGAAAAGTCAGTAATGATTTTTTTAAAAGATAAAAAAAATTTATTTTAATTCGAAAGAATTTATGAAATACGATACCTTTATATATATGTAAAACCAAATTGTATTAATGAGCAAAATTTATGTTTTGTTCTTAATTTGTATTGACGTGCCCTGGTGGTGTAGGGGCTATCATGTGGGCCTGTCGAGCCCGCGACTTGGGTTCAAATCCCGGCCAGGGCGTTTAAATATTTAAGTTATTATAGAGTTCATTTACCCATTTAAAAGGGTACAAAAAAACTTATAATTTCAAAACGAAATATTTAAAACATTCAAAAATACAATTAAATATATACTATAGTATTTATAAATAACTATTTCATTTGTAATCAAGGGCCCGTAGCTCAGTCTGGCAGAGCGCTTGGCTTTTAACCAAGCGGCCGCGGGTTCAATTCCCGTCGGGCCCGTTCTATTTTTTACATTTTATATACTAAATACTAGATATTTTAATCAATTTAAATTATAAAACTATTCTACTTGGAGGAATATTGTGAAAATGAATATTTTAGAACATCATTATGTTCCAATTCATGAAAAATTAACTGATTCTGAAACTAAAAAACTAATCAAAAGCTTAGAATATGATGTTGAAGAATTACCAAAAATTAAATCTGATGATCCCGCTGTAAAAGCTATTAATTCAAATGCTAAAAATGATAAAGACATAGCTAAAGCAGGAGATATTCTAAGAATCATTAGAGATAGCGAAACTGCAGGTGAATTCATAACCTACAGATTAATTGAAGATTAAAAAAAGATTTTTTACAAAACATCCTTTTTTACTATAAAAAATGGATTAAAATATTTAATTAAAATATAAAAAGGTTTAAAAAAAAGTTACTTTTTTACTCAATCGATTTTTAATTATTAATGACTAAAAATAAACCTTTATTAGTTTTAGATATGATATTATCTAATTTGTTGAATTAATTATATAATAGGAGATTATCAAAAATTTTGTAAATAAAATTTCTCAATTTTAAGAATAAATTCATTAAACAAACTTTTTTACATTTACTAAACTTTATTTAGATGAATTTTTGACTCAATACACTTAATTTTTATATAAATTAATAATAACTTAAATTTTAACATTTTATTAACAAAAAAATATAAAATCTGGAGGAAGTCCATGAAAGAAAATACATGGGGATTAGTAGACTCATTTTTCGATGAATATCAATTGGTAGATCATCATATAAAATCTTACAATGACTTTGTAAATAACCGTATACAAAATATCATTGATATTACAGAACCAATTACCCTGGAAAATGGTAAATACACTGTAAGAACTGGTAAATTACACATACACAAACCATTTACTAAAGAAGCAGATGGTTCCAAAAGTATGATTTACCCAACTGAAGCAAGATTAAGAAACTTAAATTACTCAGCACATATGTACTTAGAAATGGCTTTAGATGAAGAAGGTCAAGAAAAGAAAAAATTAACTGAAGAAGACCAAGTATATATTGGTGAATTACCACTCATGCTTAAATCAGACATATGTCACTTACACGGCCTTAATAAAGAAGAATTAATGGCTAAAGGAGAAGATCCACAAGATCCAGGTGGATATTTCATAGTAAACGGTTCAGAAAGAGCTGTTGTAACAATGGAAGAAATCGCTCCAAACAAAATCATCCTTGAAAGAATGGGAGAATTCGAAGATAGAAGAGCAAAAGCAATAGTAACATCTATCAAAAGTGGATTCAGAGCAAGAATATCATTAGAATATAAAAAACCACGTAAAAGTGGTGTTTTCTTAAGAATTTCATTCCCATATGTTCCAGGAGAAATACCTTTAGTAATATTACTCAGAGCATTAGGATTCTCCACTGATGAAAAAATAATCACAGCTATTTCTGAAAACTTCAATTACCAAATGGTTATTGCAGATGATATGCAAGTATCCGAATCAGCATTAAAACTCGATTCTAAAGAAATGGAAGGATTATCCAAAGAAGAAAGAGAAGAATACTTAACTCAATCAGCAATAAAATACATAGGAAACCGTGTTGCAAAAGGTATGACAGAAGAATACAGAGTTAAAAGAGCAGAAGATGTTATTGACAGATATCTATTACCTCACATGGGAACTGAACCAGAAAGAAGAGAAGCAAAAGCAACATACCTTGCAGAAATGACAGAAATGTTATTACAAGTAATATACGGTGAAAGAGAACCCCACGATAAGGATCACTACACAAATAAAAGACTCCGAGTATCTGGAGATTTAATGGAAGATTTATTCAGAGTAGCTTTCACAAGTTTAACAAGAGATATGAGTTACCAATTAGAAAGAAGTCTATCAAGAGGAAAACAATTATCCATTAAACAAGCTGTAAGATCAGATGTTCTAACAGAAAACATTAAACATGCTATAGCTACTGGAAACTGGGTAGGTGGAAGAGCAGGAGTAAGTCAATTATTAGACAGAACAAGTTACATGGGAACACTCTCACATCTAAGACGTGTAGTATCTCCATTAACAAGAAGCCAACCCCACTTTGAAGCAAGAGATTTACACCCAACACAATTTGGTAAAATATGTCCAAACGAAACTCCAGAAGGACCAAATTGTGGACTAGTAAAAAACTTAGCATTAATGTGTAAAATATCTGAAGGATCAAACACCCAAGAAATTATAGATACCATTGAATCAATGGGAGTATTAAACAAATAACTCGGAGGAATTTTAGTGGCAGAAACAGAACAACAAATTAACAAAGCTAAAGTTTATATTAATGGAGAACTCATTGGTTCAGTAAATGATCCAGAAGACTTTACAAATCAAATGAGAGAAAAAAGACGAGCAGGTGAAGTATCTGATGAAATGAACATCACCTACTATAATGATACTGATGAAATTTATATATTCAACGATCCAGGTAGAGCTCGAAGACCTTTAATTTTAGTAAAAGATGGAGTTCCTTTACTCACAGAAAGTCATTTAGATAAAATCGAAAAAGGAAAACTCAAATGGACAGATCTTGTCAAAAAAGGTATTATTGAATATTTGGATGCAGAAGAAGAAGAAAATGCATATATTGCAATGACTCTTAAAGACTTAAATGAAGATCATACTCATTTAGAAATAGATCCATCTACAATGCTTGGAATATGTGCAGGAATTATTCCATTTTCAGACCATAACTCCTCACCAAGAAATACCATGGAAGCAGGTATGACAAAACAAGCATTAGGATTATATGTATCAAACTATGCATTACGTACCGATACAAGAGCACACTTATTACATCACCCACAAACCCCAATAGTAAAAACTAGAATAATCGATGCAACCAACTACGATGCAAGACCTTCTGGTCAAAACTTAGTAGTTGCATTAATGAGTTACGAAGGGTACAACATGGAAGATGCAATGATTCTAAATAAATCTTCACTAGAAAGAGGAATGGGAAGAAGTTCATTTTTCAGATCATACGAAGCATCTGAAAGAAGATACCCTGGTGGACAAGAAGATAAATTTGAAGTTCCTGAAAAAGGAGTCAAAGGATACAGATCTGAAGAATCTTACAGAAACTTAGATGAAGACGGAATCGTAAACCCTGAATCTCATGTTGAATCTGGAGATGTATTAATCGGAAAAACAAGTCCTCCAAGATTCTTAGAAGAAATCGACGAATTCGGTACAGTAGCTGAAAAAAGACGAGAAACCAGTGTAACCGTAAGACACGGTGAAAAAGGAATAGTTGACGCAGTACTCTTAACCGAAACCGTAGAAGGAAGTAAACTTACAAAAATACGAGTAAGAGAAACAAGACAACCTGAATTTGGTGATAAGTTCGCTTCAAGACACGGACAAAAAGGGGTAGTAGGGCTAATTTTATCTCAAGAAGATGTACCATTCTCAGAAAACGGAGTAATACCTGATATAATAGTTAATCCTCACGCTATACCATCAAGAATGTCTGTAGGACAAGTACTCGAAATGGTGGCAGGTAAAGCAGCTTGTTTAGAAGGAGAACGTGTAGATGGAACTCCATTTAATGATGATATAGAAGGACAAATAAAAGAAACCCTTAAAATGCACGGATTTGAATCAGCAGGATGTGAATCATTATACAACGGATCAACTGGAGAAAGAATCGAAGCAGAAATATTTGTAGGAGTAGCATACTACCAAAAATTACACCACATGACAACAGACAAAGTATATGCTCGGTCAAGAGGACCAGTCCAAGTTCTCACACGCCAACCAACAGAAGGAAGAGCACGTGAAGGTGGTTTAAGATTTGGAGAAATGGAAAGAGATTGTCTTATAGCTCACGGAGCTGCATTATCATTAAAAGAAAGACTCTTAGATGAATCTGATAAATATGAAGCTATAGTTTGTGATAACTGTGGTATGTTAGCAGTATATGATAAAAATAAAGATAAAAAATACTGCCCAATTTGTGGAGATTCAGAATCTTACCCTGTAGAAATTTCTTATGCATTTAAACTTTTACTTGATGAACTCAAAAGTTTATGTATATTCCCTAAATTAGTATTAGGAGATAAAGCATAAAGAAAAATAATTTGATGATTTATGATTACTATTATAATATATTAAAGGAGCTAATATTTTGCAAAATGGAATTATAAAACAGATAACTGAAATTGACTTCGGATTAATGTCCCCAGAAGATATCCGGAAGATGTCTGTTGTGAAGATTGAAACTCCAGATACTTATGATGAGGATGGTTATCCTATTGAAAATGGTTTAATGGATCCTCATTTAGGTGTTATTGATCCAAGTTTAAAATGTAGAACTTGTGGTTTCAGAGGAGGAGAATGTCAAGGACACTTTGGTAGTATTGACCTTGCAAGACCTGTAATTCATGTAGGTTTTGGAGATACTATTCATAAAATCTTACGTTCAACTTGTAATGAATGTGGAAGAATTCTTTTAGATGATGAACAAATAAGAGAATTTACTGACAAAATGAATGATTTAAAGCATAATAATGAAAATTTAAATTCATTAATTAAAGAAATTTTTGCTGCAGCACGTAAAGATGAGTGTCCTCATTGTGGAGCAGAACAAGAACCAATAAAAATTG
>JAEZRD010000067.1 GCA_023440975.1 Methanobacteriota archaeon
TTTTAGAAGTATATAAAATTTTGTATCACTCATAATTATTTATATTAATCGAAAATTTGGGCTTAAAAAAAAATTAGTTAAATTTGTTAAAAATCTAAAAATAATGGTTTAATTAAAAATTAAAAAAGAATATTTAAAAAAGAAGTATTGAAGAAAGAATTAAGATTCGTCTTTATAATCATTATTATAAAAACCATAGAAATTACTACAATAATCACACATGGGGAATTTTCCATAATGGTAATGACTATTGTCATTTGCATTAATATTGAATTTTTTTCCACAAGTGTAACATTCTTCTATTTTTTCTGGTTTTTTTGATTCTTTTTCTTCTTCAGACATACGGTTCACTTAAAAATTTTTGGTGATAAAATTAATTGATTTTATTTAATTATTTATTCCCATTTTTTTAAAATTAAAAAGAAATGGAAAAATTAAAAAAATTAATTTTTTTAACTTATATCATATTTTTGTAAAAGTAAAAGTTCTTCAGTTGAAAGTTTCTTACCATGTTTGAACTTTTCGAATATTACTTCTGCTTTTTCTTTTTCTTCTTTATTCTTCTTGTTAGAAGATGATCCTTGTTTAGAAGATTTTTGTCTTCTAGGTTTACTGTTACGGCCTAGTTTTTTGTTGATAACATGAATTTCACTTAAAACCATTTTAAATTCTTCATGTTTTGCAGATGCATTTTTTCTAGCTTGGATAAAGTTTTTATGAGCTTCATCAGCAGCAGTTCTGATTTCATCAGTTTTTCTAAAGTAGTTAAGCATGTTTTCATGTGCTTCTTGAGCAGCGGTAGAGTGTTCAACTACTAATGCATGATATTTTTCAGACTCTTTTTTAAGTTCTTGAGCTTCATCTTTAACTTTGTCATCTTCTTTGATTTCAGTTAATTGTTTTCTGAGATCGTTAGCATTTTTAACAAGCTGATTTTCTTTTTTAATATCGAGTACTCTTGTTTCAATGATTTTATCAATTTTTTTGATCTCATTTTCGAGTTTAACTTTATCTCTTTTACCAGATGACCATTCAAGATTTTTAATTTGGGAGTTTACTTCATTACGTTTCTTTTTGTTTTCTTCAACTTCTTTGTTGATTTCATTACGTTGATCTCTGTATTCAATAGCTTTTTGGAGGTTTTCTTTTAATGAAGCATTTAATTCATCCCGTATTTTACGTTGTTCTTTTGCTTCTTTATTGAATGCTTCTCTTTCATCAGCTATTTTAGAAATAAGCTCTTCTTTTTCTTCTTTTTGTTGTCTAACTCCTTCCATTGTGTCAGCTAATACGAAATTAGTAGGTTCTGGAAGTTTGGATTTTTTAGATTTTTTGGATTTTTTAGAGGTATCTTTTTCTGCTTTATCTGTTTTTTCTTCAACTTCTTCAGTTTCAACAGCTTCTTCAGCATCTTCTGTTTCAGATGTTTTTTCTTCAACTTCTTCAGTTTCAACAGCTTCTTCAGCATCTTCTGTTTCAGAAGTTAAATCTTTTATAACATCCAATAAATCATTTAAATCATTATTTTCTACAACTACATCAGCTACTTCTTTTACTTTAGGTTTTGCATTAAATGCAATTCCATATCCAGCACCTTCAATCATAGAAATATCATTAGCACCATCGCCAACAGCTACACAATTTTCTAAATCATAATCTTTATCTTTTAATAAATCAGATAAAACATCAAGTTTAGAACCGGATACTAAAGGTCCAGTAACTTCTCCAGTTAATTTTCCATCTTTTTCTGTTAAGGAATTAGTGAATAAATAATCTATGTTAAGTTTATCTTTAATAGGATTAGCGATAATATCAAAACTACCACTAATAATTGCTATTTCATTACCATTATCTTTTAATGCTTTAATTGTTTCTTCAGCCCCATTATTAAGTGGTAACTCTTCAGCAAGTTTTTTAATATCTTCTACTGAAACTCCTTCAAGAAGTTTAACTCTTTCGTTTATAGATGTTTCGAAGTCTATATCACCGTTCATTGCTTGTTCAGTGATTTCTGCAATTTTGTCTTCAACATTTGCTAATTTTCCTATTTCATCTATTCCTTCACCATTAATTATAACATCATCTAAATCAAATACTACAAGTTTAATCAAACATATCACCAATTAAATTAAATCTAACTCTTTGAGTCTGTCATAAGCTCTTTCTACTCCGAGCTTAGCATCTCCTCGAGTTTTAGCTCCGGTACATACTACTTTACCAGAACCAAATAATAATAAAACAACCTTAGGGTCGGTTAACCTATATACTAAACCTGGGAATTGCTCAGGTTCATATTCTGTGTTTTCTAATTCTAAAGCCACAGCTTCTAAATTTAGTGTGGATTGTAAGTTTGCAGAAGCTACGATATTTTGTATTTTTATCTCAAATTCTTCGGGAATTTCTGTATCAATAGTTCGCATTAAATCCACAGTTTTTCTAATAGCTAACTTTGAGTCATCTATAGATTTAGCACCGGTACATACTAACTTACCAGAACTGAAAATCAAAGCAGCGGTTTTTGGGTCTTTAAGTTTGAAAACTAAGCCCGGAAATTGTTCACGATTAAAAGTAACTCCTTCTAATGCCTTAGAAATTTCGGTAAGAACAATATCTTTACCAATACTTGCAGAAGACACAATGTTCTCTATTTTTATATCAACATCGGTCAAATCTTATACCTCCAATAATACTATAAAAAAAGTAAGTAAAATTTTAAAAATAAATTTTTATGTAAAACTTTTACTAGTTAAATATTGTATTTATAAAGTATATAAAGGTATTTATAAAAAATCAAAATAAATTATATGGAAAAATTTAATGTATTAAGAATACTATTATAAACTATAAAATGTTTAAAAGAAAGTTAAAAAATATGAGGGATTTATTTGATAGAAGTGGAAGCTAAAGCTAAAATTAACAATTTTGAAGAAATTAAAATAAAATTAAATAAATTAAATGCAAAAAAAATTAAAACCGAATTTCAAGAGGATATTTATTTTAATAGCCCTATAGTAAACTTTGCAAAAACTGATGAAGCTCTTAGAATTAGAAAAACTAATACTGAAGGAAATGAAGAACTTTTTATAACTTATAAAGGCCCTAAAATAGATAAAAAAAGTAAGACACGTGAAGAGGTTGAAATGGGAATTGAAGATGAAAACAAATGTATAAAGATATTTGAAAATTTAGGGTTTGAAAAAGTTAGAACCGTGAAAAAAAATAGAGAATATTATGATTTACATGAGTATACCGTGAGTTTAGATGATGTTGAAGGTTTAGATCCTTATATGGAAATAGAAACAATGCTTCAAGATGGAACAGAACATAATGAAGCACAAAAAGGATTATTTAATATTTTTAAAGAATTAGGAATAACTGATGGTTTTGAAAGAACATCATATTTAGAGTTATTGGAGAATAAAGAAAAATAAATTTAAGTTAAAAAATTATTAAAAATTTTAAAAAAAAACACTAAAAATTTTAAATTTACTAAAAAGTTTTTTATAAATAAAAAACAAAAAAAAGAAACTAATAGAATATAATAATATATTATTCCTAAAAAAAAAAATTAAAATTAATTATGAAGTGAAAAATAATGCAATATTATACTAGCCCCTTTAATAAAGAGGTAGAATTAAAATTTCCGGAAAAAATCACTATTTATGATACTACATTAAGGGATGGAGAACAAACCCCTGGTGTTTGCTTAGATAAAGATGAAAAATTAGAAATCGCAAAAAAGTTAGATGAATTTAGAATTCATCAAATTGAAGTAGGTTTTCCAATTGTTTCAAAACATGAAAAAGAAAGTGTAACTAATATCGCACATGAAGGATTAAATGCAGATATAATTTGTTTAAGCAGAACCAAAAAAGAAGATATTGATGCAGCATTAGATTGCGATGTAGATGGAGTTATAACATTTATAGGTGCCTCTGATCTTCATTTAGAACATAAAATGCACATAAGTAGACAAGAAGCACTTAACACTTGTATGAATTCTATAGAATATGCTAAAGATCATGGATTATACGTGGCATTTTCAGCTGAAGATGCTACAAGAACAGATTTAGATTTCTTAAAAAGAGTATATAAAAAAGCAGAAGGATATGGAGCAGATAGAGTACATATAGCTGATACAACAGGAGCTATAACTCCACAAGGTATGACATTTTTAGTTAAAGAACTAAAAAAAGAGGTTAAAACAGATATAGCATTACATTGTCATAATGACTTTGGTTTAGCAGTTAGTAACTCAATTGCAGGGTTATTAGCTGGAGCTAATTACGTTTCAACTACAGTTAATGGTATTGGTGAAAGAGCAGGAAATGCATCTCTTGAAGAACTTGTAATGGCTTTAAAATTATTATATGGTAAAGATTTAGGGTTTAAAATCAAAATTATTAAAGAATTATCTGAACTTGTTTCTAATGCTACTGGATTAGATGTTCCTTACAACAAGCCAGTTGTAGGAAAAAATATATTTAGACATGAATCTGGTATACATGTTGATGCAGTAATTGAAGAACCATTAACTTATGAACCTTACTTACCAGAATTAGTAGGTCAAAAAAGACAATTAGTTTTAGGAAAACATTCTGGTTGTAGAGCAGTCAAAGCAAAACTTGATGATTGTGGATATAGTGTAACTAAAGACCAATTATGCAAAATTGTTAAAAAAGTTAAAGAAAAAAGAGAAGAAGGTCAATATATTAATGATGATGTGTTTAAAGACATTATAAGAGATATTGATAAACCTTTTGAACTTTAAACTTTTAAATTACTATTTTTTAATTTAATACTTTAATTAGGGTTTAAAATGAATATAACCGAGAAAATATTATCTAAAAAAGCAGGAAAAGAAGTTAATCCTGGAGAAATAATAGAAGTAGATGTTGATTTAGCTATGTCCCATGATGGAACATCACCACCAGCGATTAAAACATTTGAAAAAGTAGCAGATAAAGTTTGGGACCCTGAAAAAATTGCTATAGTATTTGATCATGTTATACCTGCTAATATTATAGGGTCTGCTGAATTTCAAAAAGTTGCGAGAGATTTTGTTAAAAAACAAAATATTACTCATCATTATACTCATGGTGAAGGAATTTGCCACCAAGTTTTACCAGAAATGGGATTAATAGAACCTGGAAAATTAATAGTTGGAGCAGACTCACATACTTGTACTTATGGGGCATTTGGAGCATTTTCAACTGGTATGGGTTCTACTGATATAGCTATGGTGTATGCAACTGGACAAACATGGTTAATGGTTCCTGAAGCATTGAAAATTGAAGTTGAAGGTAATTTACCTTCTGGAATAACTTCAAAAGATCTTATTTTAAAAATTATTGGTGAAATAGGAATTGGTGGAGGAACTTATAAAACTGCAGAATTCTGTGGTGAAACAATAAACAATTTTGATGTGGCTAGTAGAATGACCATGTGTAATATGGCTGTTGAAATGGGTGCTAAAAATGGAATAATGGAACCTAATGAAGCTACTTTAAATTATGTTATGGAAAAAACAGGAAAAACCAAAAATCAGCTAAATATTCTAAAATCTGATAAAGATGCTATTTATGAAAAAGAATATTTATTTAATGTAGATGATTTAGAAGCCCAAATAGCTTGTCCTAATGATGTGGATAATGTTAAAAACTTATCTAAAGTTGAAGGAACACATATTGATCAAGGTTTTATTGGTTCCTGTACTAATGGCCGATTATCAGATTTAGAAGCGGCAGCTAAAATTTTAGAGGGAGAAAAAGTTTTAGATGATGTTAGATTAATTATTATACCTGCTTCTAAGGATATTTATCAAAAAGCTATGGATAAAGGTCTTTTAAAAATATTTTTAGATGCTGGTGCTATAGTTTGTAATCCTGGATGCGGACCTTGTTTAGGTGGACACATGGGCGTTTTATCTGAAGGAGAAGTAAGTATTTCATCAACTAATAGAAATTTCAAAGGTAGAATGGGGGATCCTAAATCCTCAGTTTATTTAGCTAATCCTGCTGTTGTAGCAGCATCCGCAATAAAAGGATTTATTGAAAATCCTGAAAATATTAAATAAATATAATAAAAATTTTTTTTTTTACCTATAAAAAAAGATAAATGTGAAAACAATGAATGAAAAGAGTAATAATATCAATCAAAGATTGATTGAAAAAATAAATAATGTTGAAAAAGAATACGGTAAAAATTTTTCAAACACCCAAAAAATTCTTTTAACAACAGACGGGTCAATTACTGCTATTTTAGATGTTTTAAATGGTAAAATTGATTTAAAAACACTTGAACAACATTTTAAAAAGGCTACTCCAGAAATTGCTGAATTATTAGAAATAGATGATGGGGACGATGTAAATTATAGGGAAGTATTAATGTATAAAAATGATAAACCCTTGATTAGTGCTCTTTCATATATTCCTTTAAAAAGGTTACATGAAGATTTTAAATGTGATTTAATTGCTGCAGATATTCCAATTGGTAGAATTCTTAGAAAATATAATATGGAGTCTAGACGAGAAATAAAGACTATACAAGTTGAAAAACCTGATGAAAAATTAAAGGATATTTATAAAACTGATGAAGATATATTAACACGTACTTATACTATTATTCATGATGATGAAATTTTAATTTGGATTAAAGAGTTTTTCCCAATTAGTTACTTTACTGAAAAAGATAGTATAAATTAATTAAAAATATTTATAAAATTAATATGTGGGATTAAAATGGGTGTTAAATTTACGGATATTGTAGAAGCTGAAAAAATAGGATTTAAAGATTTAGAAGGTCGAAGTGTTGCTATTGATGCATATAATACACTTTATCAATTTTTATCAGGTATACGTCAAAGAGATGGAACACCCCTTATGGATCAAAATGGGAATGTTACTTCACATTTAAGTGGAATATTATATAGAACTTCTTCTATTGTTGAAAAGGGTATTAAACCAATTTATGTTTTTGATGGTAAACATTCTGATTTTAAAACTGCAACTGTTGAGAAAAGAAAGGAAATTAGAGAAGAATCTGAAAAGGAATGGAAAAAAGCATTAGATGAAGGTGATGAAGAAAAAGCTCGTAAATTTGCTATGCGTTCTTCAAAGTTATCTTCATATATAATTGATTCTTCTAAAGAATTACTGGATTTATTAGGGATTCCTTATGTGCAAGCTAAGGGTGAAGGTGAAGCACAAGCTTCCCATATGGTTAAAAATGGGGATGCATGGGCAGTTGCATCCCAGGATTATGATTGTTTATTATTTGGAGCTTCAAAAACTGTTCGTAATATGACTCTTAGTGGAGGATTATCTAATTTAGAATACCTGGACCTTGAAAAAGTCCTTTTAAACTTAGATATGAGTAGGGAGCAATTGATTGATGTTGCACTTTTAGTAGGTACTGATTTTAATGAAGGAGTTAAAGGAGTAGGTGCTAAAACTGGAATTAAATTAATTAAAAAGAATAGTTTAGAAGAAGTTTTAAAACAAAAAGATGTGGAATTAGAAGTTGAACCGGATGTTCTTAGAAATATATTTTTAAACCCTAGAGTCAATACAGATTATAAGATTAAATGGAAAAATGTTAATTTTGATAAGTTAATCGAATTTATGTGTGAAGAACATGGTTTTTCTGAAAATCGTGTAATTAGTTCTACTGATAAAATGAAAAAATTAAATTCTACTCAAAAAAGTTTAGAAGACTGGTTTTAGATTTTAATATGGGGAAAATGATGCTCCGAACATTTCTTTCACATATTTAATGGCTAAATCTACTTGTTTAGGATACTTAATTGTAATATCTTTTTCATATTCCTGACGAGTATTAGATTTAGTTACTAAATATAAAAGATCCATTGCTCTGTTGATGGATTTTTCTTTATTGAAATTATATTCTTCTTCTACTTTTTTTATGTCAAATGTTTTACTATTAAAAGATGGTATTTCAATAGTTTTACATACTGTTTCTTTTTCAAAATATTGAAATCTAATTAATGGTGAAACTGAACTTACTAATATATAATCTTCACAATCTATTAGAGGCGGAACGCCTTGTACTTCAAATCTTGAATCATCTACTAATCGATGAAAGTGTGATATATTATAACAGTGAAGTTCTGTGTAGAAATCTGGATTATATTTTTTGATTAAATTAATTATTTTTTTACCTTGATTAGATTCATAAAATTCTTTATCAATTGTAGATATATAAGGAGAATTATTTAAATTATATATGTATATTTGTCCAGGCCCAAAATCTGTTTTTTTAAGTAATTTTACAAGATTTATTGTAGTTTGACCTTCATTTCCATGTATTCCTCCAATTATGAGTTTTACAGGACCTTCTCCATTGTTAATATGACGGTAATATGACATTTTAATCTATATTGATAAATTTTTTTTAAAAAAAGTTTAAATAAAAAAAATAAAAAGGATTTTTATCCTTTTCTTTTATTCTTTTTATGTTCCTTGTGCCCAGTTTGCAAGATAAGATTTTTGAGTATCAGATAATGAGTCTATTTCTATTCCCATTGCTTTAAGTTTTAATCTTGCAACTGTATCATCAATGGAATCTGGTGCTTTCATTACATCTATTGGTAAATCGTTTTCTAAAATGTATTTAGCAGATAATGCTTGTACAGCAAAACTCATGTCCATGATTTCAGCAGGATGTCCTTGTCCTCTTGCTGCTGCGAGATTTACTAATCTTCCATCTGCTAGTAAGTAAAGTTTTCTGCCGTCTTCCATTACAAACATTTCTATACTTTCTCGGACTTCTTCTACTGCTACAGATTGGGATTCTAAGTCTTCTCTGTTTATTTCTACATTGAAGTGACCGGAGTTTGCTAATAAACATCCATCTTTCATGTATTTGAAATCATCCCCTTTTATGATGTCTATGTTTCCAGTTACAGTTATAATTAAGTCTGCTATTTTTACTGCTTCTCTAATAGGCATTACTCTATAACCATCCATTCTTGCTTCTAAAGCTCGAATTGGTTCGATTTCGGTTACAATTACATTTGCTCCCATACCTTCAGCTCTTGATGCTACTCCACGACCACACCAGCCGTATCCACATACTACAACATTTTTCCCTGCTATTAACATGTTTGTTGTTCCCATTATTGCATCTAATGAGGATTGTCCAGTACCATAACGATTATCGAATAAGTATTTTGTGTATGCGTCATTAACTGCTACTACAGGGAATTTTAATGCTCCATCAGCGTGCATTCCTTCTAGTCTGTGTACACCAGTTGTTGTTTCTTCACATGCT
Source organism: Methanobacteriota archaeon (assembly GCA_023440975.1). GTDB lineage: Archaea > Methanobacteriota > Methanobacteria > Methanobacteriales > Methanobacteriaceae > Methanobrevibacter_A. The sequence goes on from JAEZRD010000067.1 coordinate 9,292, forward strand.
CCTTTGATTGTTTTTAATAGATCTGGTCTTTTATCATGAATAGTTAAAATCATGTCTGCCCCATCATCTATTATTATGTCAGGTTTATGACTTAAAACATCATTTATTGTGGAGTAATATTCTGTTTCGCTTTGTTCTCTCCATCCGTAGATGTTTAATCCTAAAGCTGCTCCTCCTGCTGCTGCATCATCATGGGTGGATAATGGATTACAACCAGTCATTGCTACTTCTGCTCCACCTGCTTGTAATGTTAAACCAAGATTAACTGTTTTTGGTTCTAAATGTAAGCATGAACCTATGGTAATTCCTTCAAAAGGTTTTTCTTCTTCAAACTGTTTTTTAATGTATTCAAGAACTGGCATGTGTTTTTGAACCCATTTAATTTTTCTAATCCCTTCATTTGCGAGGGACATATCTTTAACGTTACTCATTAAAATCACTTTTATTATTAAAATTAATTTATATAATTAATAATTATTATATTATAATTTTTATTGTATCTTTTATAAAAAAATTTTGTATTTTTTGATTATTAAAAAAAATAATTTATATTTTTAAAAAATTTTTGTAAATATTTTTTTCATAGATGTTTTATAATTAGCAAATAAAATAGGTAAAAGGGAAAACTTTATTAAAGATTAATGACTTAAATTTAATTACTGTCTGATGCCGGGGTGGCTCAGCTGGTTAGAGCGCACGGCTCATAGGGTTTTAAGCAGTGCTCTGACTAATTCCTGGGATACCGTGAGGCCACGGGTTCGAATCCCGTTCCCGGCATTTTACATTCCCAGGATTATATTTTTTTTAATGATTTTTAGCTTATTTTTAGTTTTCAACTCTTTTTAAATATTTTATGAAATTTTAACAAAATTTATACCAATAAAATAATTTAAAACTTTTTATAAATTCCAAAGTAGATATATAATATTTGGTGAAAAATTGCAATATAGAGAATTAGGAAAAACTGGTGAGAAAATATCAATATTAGGTTTTGGTGCTATGCGTTTACCTCACACTAAATCAAATGATAATATTGATGAAAAAAAAGCAACAGAAATACTTAGTTATGGTATTGATAATGGTATAAATATTATAGATACTGCTAATTCTTTTCATGCTTCTAGTTTAAAAGGTGTTGGGAATTGTGAACCTTTTATTGGAAATTTTTTAGAATTGGGATATAGGGAAAAAGTTCTTCTTTCTGCAAAATTACCTAGTTGGTTGATTGAAAAACCTGAGGATATGGAAACTATATTCAATGAACAATTAAAGAGATTGAAAACTGATTCTATTGATATTTATATGTTACATGGATTAACAGACACATATTGGTCTAATTATAAATCTTTAGATATTTTTGATTTTTTAGATGATTTGTTAAATGATGGTAGAGTTAAACATGTTGGTTTTTCTGCTCATACTGAATTTGATACTTTGATGAGTATATTGGATGATTATGACAAGTGGGAAGTTGTTTTAAGTCAAATGAATTATTTGGATGAAAATTATAAAAGTGGACTTGCGGGTTTAAATCTTGTTAATAGTATGGGTTTAGGGAATATGGTTATGGAGCCTCTTAGAGGTGGAACATTAGTTGAAGATATTCCTCAGGACATAATGGATATGTGGGATACTGCCGATGTTAAAAGATCACCTGTTGAATGGGCTTTAGAGTATTTGTGGAATATGGATAATGTTAGTTGTGTTCTTAGTGGTATGAGTAGTTTAGAGCAGGTAAAAGAGAATATTGAAATTGCTTCTAAAGCTAAAGTTGGTTCTATTTCAGATAATGATATGTTTTTAATTCAAGAAGTTGCCAGAGAGCTTAGATTTAGAAAAGGTAATGATTGTACTGGTTGTACTTATTGTATGCCTTGTCCAAATGGTATTGAAATTCCGAATTGTTTTAAAGAATATAATGTTGCTAAAATGTTTGATAATCCTGCTGCGAGTGCTATGCATTATTTTAATTTAATTTCTGAAGGGAGTAGGGCAGATAAGTGTAATAATTGTGGAAAATGTTTGAATTTTTGTCCACAATTTATTAATATACCTGAAGAGCTTGAGAAAGTTTCTAATTTATTTGGAAAGGAATTTAATTTTTTTTAATTTGATTTTTTATTTTTTTAATAATGTTTAAATACAAAAAGAAATATAACAATAGTTATATTATTTAGTATATTAATTAAAAAAGATTAATAATTATATAATAAGAAAAAAAATTATTGTGATATAAATGCCAACAAGATATATTGGAATGGGTTATTGGGAAATAGCTAGTAGACAAATGAGTATTGTAACAAAAAGCCAACAAACAAAATTCAAAGAATCCAAAATTGCAGTAGTAGGCTGTGGAGGTATTGGAGGATCTGTAATTGAAATGTTAGCCCGTATGGGTGTTGGAGAATTAACTCTTATAGATGCTGACGAATTTGATTTATCTAATTTAAACAGACAATTACTTAGTACAACTGAAACCCTTAGAAAATCTAAAAGTGAAAGTGGGAAAGAAAGAGTTAGAATAATTAATCCTTATGTTAAAGTTAATGTTTTCAATGAATTTTTAGATGAAAAAAATGTAGAAAAATTAGTTGGTGATTGTGATATAATTATTGATGCTTTAGATAACATAGTTTCAAGAATAATATTATCTCGATTTGCAAAAGAAAATGACATTCCTTTAATTCATGGCGCAATTCATGGAACATTGGGAGAAATATCTGTTTTTACTAAGGATTCTAAAAGTTATGAGGAAGTTTTAGCTTTACCTTCTGCTGGAAAAGATCTTAATGATGATGTTATAAAAGAAGTTCAATCATTAAGTCATGGAGTTCCTCCAGTTATTGGTCCTGTACCTAATATAATTGGTGCTTTAGAAGCTTTTGAAGCTTTTAAATATGTTACTGGTGTGGGTGAAGTTTTATTAGCTCCTAAAATTCTTAAATTTGATTTATTAAATCTTAATTCTTTTTTAACTGTAGAATTATAATTAGATTTAATAGATTCTACTTTTTTATATTTTTATTATTAATTAATAATATTTTTAATAAACTTTTGAAAATTTATTATCAAAATAAAGAAAATATATATAACTGTTTTTTCAATTAGATTGTATTAATTAATTTAATAGTAAAGTAATATTATTAATTTATTAAGTATTATTTTAAAAAGGTTTATATATGATTAGGTGGAAATGTAATTCCGTAGGAAGATACCTTCCGGCCAACTTCCGCCAAATATAAAAATCAAAAAATAAATTAATAAGTTTAAAAAAACCAAAATTTAATAGTAAGAATGTACAAAAAAATACATGAAAACTAATAAATGGAGAATTTATTACATGTTAAAAGAAATAGAAAATATTATTGACAGAATGGAATCCGACAACATTAAATTCATAAGACTTCAATTCGTGGATTTAAACGGAATTCCAAAAAGTATAGCAGTTCCATATGTGAAAGACGAAATGGAAGACTTTTTCTCCGAAGGAATGCCATTTGACGGATCCTCAATCGAAGGATTTGTTGAAATCAACGATAGTGACCTCATTCTAAAACCAGACATAAGCACATACTCACAATTATCATGGAGACCAGAAGAATCTGCAGTATGCAGATTTATTTGTGATATTTGGACTCCCGAAGGAAAACCATTCATTGGAGATCCTAGAAGCATACTCAAACATGCACTAAAAAAACTTAAAGATGAATATGGATACGAATACAATATAGGACCTGAACCAGAATTTTTCATTGTAGATATCGATGAAGACGGATACCCTATACCATACGATGATGCAAGTTACTTTGATGTAGAACCAAAAGATAAAGGACCAGACTTCAGAAGAGAACTAACATTAAACTTAGAAGAATTAGGATTCGATGTAGAAGTAAGCCACCATGAAGTTGGACCAGGACAAAATGAAATTGCATTTAAATTTGACGACGCATTAAAAACTGCAGATGCAGTAATAACATTCAAACAAGCAATAAAAGCTATAGTAAGCAACATGGCTGATTTTGATGGAATGGACTATAGAGTAACATTCATGCCAAAACCATTCTTTGGAGAAAACGGTAGTGGAATGCACTGTCACCAAAGTTTATTCAAAGACGGAGAAAACTTATTTGCAGATGACGATAGTGAAACTGGAATATCCCAAGAAGCATTATACTTCATTGGAGGATTATTAAAACACGCCCCAGCATTAACCGCTGTAACTAACCCAATTGTAAATTCTTATAAAAGATTAGTTCCAGGATACGAAGCACCAGTATACGAAGCATATGGTTTAAAAAATAGATCTGCATTAATAAGAGTACCTGCAGCAAGAGGAAAAGGAACCCGTATAGAATACAGAGCTCCTGATCCAGCATGTAACCCGTACTTAGCATTTACAGCAATGTTATATGCAGGTATGGACGGATTAAAAAATAAAATAGATCCAGGTGACCCAACTGAAATCAACATTTACCAATTAACCGAAGAAGAACGTGAAAATCTAGGAATTAATGTATTACCATCCAGTTTATGGGAAGCATATCATGCTTTAGAAGAAGATGAAATTATTATGGGTGCTTTAGGAGAACACATAAGTAAAGCATTCTTAAAATCCAAATATGCTGAATGGGACGATTACAGAGTACAAGTATTCGGATACGAACAAGAAAGATACTTAGATTTATAATATAATAATCTAATTTCTTTCATTCTTTTATTTTTTTTTTAATAATTAAAATTTTTAAAACTAATCATTTGAAAAACAATGAAAATTCTACTTATTTTTTAGCAAATTTTAAAAAAATATTTAATTTAAAATAAATAAAATATATAATATATTAAATATTTTAAAAAAAACTATTATATTTTTATAAATTTTTTCAAGGTACTTTCCATGTCAGAATCAGAACACAGAATGATTGAAATTCTAAGAATTTTGAATGAACAAAACAAGGCAATAGGCTCAAAAGTTATAGCTAATGAATTAAAAAATAAAGGTTATAACTTAGGAGAAAGAGCTGTAAGATACCATATGCAAATTCTTGATGAAAAAGGATTTAGTAAACGTATGGGTTATTCTGGTAGAGTAATCACAGATTTAGGAAGAAAAAAACTGGAAAAAGGATTAATTTACGATCAAGTAGACTTTGTTTACTCAAAATTTGAAGAAATGATGTATAACACAGAATTAAATCTTGAGAAACAAACTGGAAGAATAATGGTCAATAGATCAAATATTTTAGATAAATCTGCTTTTGATGTTGTTAAGGAAGTATTTGATGCAGGACTTGCTGTAAGTCCATTAATAAATGTGGAAAAAACTAAAATTGGAAATGAAACTGGATATTCTGTAAAAACAATTTGTAGTACTACAATTGATGGAATTCTTTTATCAAATGGGATTGCTTCTCAACCAATTTATGGAGGTCTTGTAAATATTGAAGATTATGTCCCTACACATTTCACTGAGTTAATTTCTTATAAAAAGACTTCTATGTCCCCATTAAATGCTTTTATTGCAAAGGATATGACTTCTGTTAGAGAAGTTGTGAAAAATGGGAATGGGATAATACCTGCTAATTTTAGAATAATACCTAGTGCGGCTAAAGAAAAAACATTAAATATTCTTGAAAAACTAAATGATATGAATATTAATGGAATATTAGAAATTGGTGAAAATGGTGAAACTACTTTAGGAGTACCTGTAAATGAAGGATTAGTTGGTATTACTATTGTTGGTGGAGTTGCTCCTTTTTGTGCTGCTCAAGAATTAGATTATAATGTTAATATAAAAAGTATTGAAGAGTATGAAAATTTTAAAAATTTAAAACCTATTTCAAAACCTAATAATGTTTTAAAACCTTCTAAAGATTTAAATGAAAATAGATTACCATTTTTACTTTCAAAGTCTTGGAATTTAATACAAAAAGTTAATTTTGATGTTAATTCTAAGAAAGGGAAAATAATTGGAAACATATCTTATATTGATAAAGAAGATTTAGATTCTGCTCTTAAAATTATGAGTAAAACTTATAAAAAATCTCCTAAATATATAAATCCTTATTATAAAATAACAAATCATCCCGATAATACAAATAAAGTAGGTATAGCTACTGTTTGTAGTTTAACTATTGATGGTATTTTAGTTAATAATGGAATTTTAAGCACTCCAAAATATGGAGGATTGATTGAAGTTGGAAATCCTCCTTTATTTGTGGAAATGATTTCTTATAATGGTTCTTCTATTGATCCGCATAAGATTTTCATATTTAAGAATATGACAAATGTAGATATGAAAAAAATAGGTTCACAGAATGTTTTAGCTTCAATTAAGGAAGTTCCATATATTACTCGGGATAAAAGTAAAGAAATTTTATCAAAAATTATGGATATTGGTTTATCTATTTATAAAATTGGAAAACCTCGAGAATTGGTTTATAATGCTAAAGTAGATAATTATAATTTTGGTGTTGTTGCTGGTAGTGGTTTAAATTCAATTGCAGCTATTAAAGAGAATAATATTGATATTGAAGTTAAAGCTGCTGAAAAACTTATTCAATTTAGTGAATTGGAAAAGATTTAAAAATTTTCCATTATAAAAGTTTTTTTTATTCTTTTTAACCATTGAATTTATATGAAAAGAAAAATTAATTAAATGAGTATATAGAATTTAATTGATTTTAAAATTTTTAATAAAAGGAGAAGTATATTTATGGAAAATCAAATGCCCCCATTAGAAAATGACGAATTGAAAAAAGCTATCAAAGGATTACATGAAAATTATAATCAGGAATCTGAGGATAAATTTTTAAAAGAACTTGAAAATGCTAGTTTTTTAGCTCCTGCTGATATTAAAATTGATAAAGATTTAATTGAGGATGATGGAACAATTACTCTTGATGAAGATACTCCTATGAATTTTATGCTTATTAGTTCAGAAGATGGTAAAAATTTCTTCCCTGCATTTACTGATGAAGAAGAATTAGCTAAAGATGAAATTAAACAAAATGCTATCATTGTTAAACTAGAAAATTATTTAGAAATGTTAAGTAAAAATACTGATGAAGTTGAAGGTATAGCTATTAATCCCTTCGGTGAAGCTATTGTAATACCTAGAGACATGTTATTTAATGTATTTGGCGAAAAAGATTAATTTTTTTTATTTATATTCTATTTTTAAATTTTTTTATAAATTATTTTAAAAATTTTATTTTCCTAGAATGTTCTTAAATTCTTAAACTATAAGGTTTAAGGATTAAATAGAAAATTTTAAATATTTTTAAGGGAAAAATAACGATGTGTAATGTTTACACAACTAATTTTTTTTTAATACGGAGAAATAAATTATGGAAAATAAAAAAATTTTTATAATAATTATAATCATTGCGATTATAGCTATTTTGGCGGGTAGTTACTTTACTGGAGCATTAGCAAGTCAAGGATCTAGTGAATCTGGTACTGTTACTGTTTTAGCTGGTGCTGGTTTCAGTAAGGTAGGTAATGATTTGGTAACTGAATTTAATAAAAAATATCCTAATATTAAAGTAAACATAAAATATGGGGGAAGTGGAGAATTATTCTCAACTTTAGAAACTCAAAAAAGTGGAGATATATTCTTACCAGCTTCTTATAAATATATGAAAGAAGCAAAAGAAAATGGTTACATTCAAAATGATACAGAACAAAATTTAACCAAAAATGTTCCAGTAATCATTGTACAAAAAGGAAATCCTAAAAATATCACAGGACTTAAAGATTTAGAAAGATCTGATGTGAAAGTAGGTTTAGGTGACCCTGATGGACCAGCTATAGGAAAAACTTCACAAAGTATTATTGAAAAGAACAATTTAACAATTAATCCAACAGTTAAAACTACAACTGTTAATCAATTATTAACTTATGTTGTTTCTGGACAAATTGATGCAGCAATAGTATGGGAAGATATGACTGTATGGCAAGAGGGTAAAAATAAAATTGAAGTTGTAGAAATACCTAAAAATGAAAATAATATAAGTACTATCCCTGTAGCAACAACTAAATTCACTAAAGATAATAGTTCTGCTCAAAAATTCCAAGAATTCATTACTTCTGATGAAGGTAAGAAGATTTGGGAAAAATGGGGATTTAAAATGGATTAAAATTTTTTAATAAAAAAAAAGATTTGAGGATATGAAGTTAATGCGTTCTAAATTTGAAATGTTACTTATTGGAATAACTATGTTTGTTACATTATTATTGTTTTTAGTAATAGGTAGTATGTTTTTAATCACTTCTGTAGATGGCTTCATATCATCACTCTTTTCAGCAGAATTACTTTATGCATTAGGATTAACATTATCTACTTCTTTAGTATCTGCTACATTAGTAATTTTGTTCTGCATACCTATGGCATATACTTTAAGTAGATATGATTTTCCTTTAAAAAGTCTATTTAAAATTATTTTAGATTTACCTATGGCATTTCCTGAAATTGTTATTGGTATAGCTCTTTTAATGTTTTTAGGTAATTATGGTATTGGCGGAATATTAAATAAATTAGGAATCCAACTTGTTTTTAATAGTACTGGGATAATTATAGCTCAGTTTTTTGTAGCATTACCTTATGCAATTAAAATGTTACATTCTACTTTTAATTATATAGATCCTCGTTATGAATTTGTTTCTAGAAGTTTAGGTTATAGTGAAGTTGACACTTTTTTTAATGTAACATTACCTTTATCAAAACAAGGATTATTTGCAACTATAATTATTACACTTGCAAGATGTATAGGAACATTTGCAGCTGTACTCTTTGTTGGTGGAGGTATCTTAATGAAGACTGATACCTTAGCTATTTCTATGTATCTTAATTTATCTACTGGGGATATTGATATGGCTATTACAGCTGGGATTATATTAGTAATTATTTCATTTATTACTATTGCTATAATGGAAAAATATGCTCCTGAAACTTATAACAATCAAAGAAATTTAATTAAAGGATAGAATATTATGTATTTAGAAGTGGATAATTTATCTGTGGATTTAGGGGAGTTTCATTTACAAAATATTAATCTTTCTGTTGAAAAAGGGGAATATTTAGTTTTAATTGGACCTACTGGATCTGGTAAATCTGTTTTACTTGAAACTATTATTGGATTTTATACTCCTAAGGAGGGGATAATAAAATTAAATGGTTCTATACTTAATGATGTTCCTCCTGAAGATAGAAATATTGGAATTGTTTATCAGGATCATGTTTTATTCCCAAATATGGATGTTTATGAGAATATTGCTTATGGGTTAAAGAAGAATAAAAAATTGTCTGATGAGGAAATTGATTCTAAAATAAAGAATATGGCTGATATTATGAATATTAATCATATTTTACATAGAGATGTGGCTACTCTTAGTGGTGGTGAGTCTCAGAGGACTGCATTAGCTAGGGCACTTATTGTTGAACCAAAAATTGTTTTGATGGATGAACCTTTTAGTGCTTTAGATGTTACAACTCAAGCAACTTTAACTTCTTTGATTAAAAAGATAGGTGAAGAGTATAAAACCACATTTATTCATGTCACTCATAATTTTAATGATGTCTGGAATTTAGCAGATAGAGTAGGTGTGATGAAAGATGGCAAAATTCATCAGTTGGACTATATTAACACAGTATTTTCAAAACCGAATAATGAATTTGTTGCTGAATTTGTAGGTGTTCATAATATTTTAAAAGGAAAAATAGTAAATTCTAAAAAGAATGCTATAAGTGTAAAAATTAATAATAAATTAACTTTATACAGTTCTGATGAAGAATATGATCATTTAAAAGAAGAAGATATTATAAATAAAGATGTTTTAGTAACTATAAGACCCGAAAACATCATATTTGCAAATGAAGAATTTAAATCATCAGCTAGAAATCAAATCAAAGGTACTGTAATAAATATTAAAGAATCTGGACCAATAATAACTGTTGATACTGAAGTTGAAGGTGTTGAATTTAAAGGAATTTTAACAAGAAATTCTTATGAATCTTTAAATATTAAAAAAGGGAATGACATTTATTTAATTTTTAAATCAATAAATGTGAACATATTAGATAGTTACAATGCCTTTAATTTACATACCGACTAAATTTTTTTAATAAAATTCTATTAAAATAGGCTCAGCATTTTGTGGTTTATATAAAAATTCCACTAAATCCTCTTTAAATTCAAGTAAATCTATTTCTACAGTAGAATTTATAGATTCAGCATCAAGACTTACTAATACTTTAAAACCTGGTTCATCAGTAAACTCATTTTTTGATTTATCTATATTGAGGATTTCTCCTTCAGCAAAAATTCGATTATATGAAATTTCTGCATAATCATGTATTTTTAGATTTTCATCTAAATATTTTAGACCTTCATCAGGGGTCATTTTAATTGTTTTAACCATATATAAGACATCTCCTTTTATTTTTTTTCTTAATATTTTTAAATAATATTAGTTATATAAAAGGTATTTTGTTTGTCTTTATACAAATAATTTTTTATTAAAAAAAGTAAAAAAATTATTTTTTATAATCAAAATTATAATTAACTTCAGGCATTTCAGCCTCAATTACAACTACATTACCATCACGTTCATGACGTAACTCTAAAATTTCATCCTTAATCTCATTCAAATCTACTTCTATATTTTGATTAAGAATCTCACCATTTAATTGTAAACCTATACGTAATCCCTCACCAGTTTCTTCATCTTCTTCAGTAATAGTTAAAACTTCTCCAGGAGCATAAATACGATTATAGGATATTTCAAGTATATCAGTAGGTTGTACATTTTGACGAATATATTCAACCATTTCATCAGGATTCATTACTAGTTCCTTTTCTTCATTTTTCATTGTAAATCACTTCAAAAATTAATATTATAAAAATTATTAAGATAATCAATTAAAAGTTTAGATTTTAATATTTAAAATATTTTGTTATTAAAAAAAAGGGAGTTTTTTTTGTTTAAAAATAAAAAAAAATAAAAATTAGGAGATTAATTAATAATCTCCAAGTGATATATACTCATCGTTTCCTTCGGAATAAGCAGATAATTTATCTCTGTTCTTTTCAGCATCGATATATAATCCACCTTTACCATTAATAGCTATATCACCAGTATATTGGATATATTTTCCAGGATAAACTTTACCAGAAATTTCTGGATCTGTTACAATTCCATTTTCAACGAATCCTTCAAGTAATCTACCTAATTTACCATGAATAACAATGTTACCGTTTTTCATTTGACCACCAGGCCAACGATTAACATTACCATCAATTTCAATAGTACCTTTAGTCATGTGGATTCCTGCAAGAATATCACAGTCTCCCATTACATGGATATTTCCACCAGTTAAACATTCACCACATTGTTTTCCAGCATTACCGTGGACAATAATTTCTCCACCTGTAACACCTCTCCATTCTCCAATGTATGAAGCTCCAGTGAATTCTTTAGTATTACCCATGATTTCAAGTTTACCTCCAGACATTTCACGTCCAGCATGTGCTTGAGCGTTACCATTTACTAAAACATATCCTCCACTCATTTCTGCACCTACATGAAGGTCAGCATTACCGTTTACGATAACTTCCCCTCCACTCATTCTGAAACCAATGTATTTTACTCTTCCCATATCTCCATTCATTATCATTTTAACTTCATCAGGAGAATTTGCTTCTCCTTCAACAGTTATTTTGAAATAATCTGTGATAGGGAATCTTGAATTACCTATTGGCACATTATATTTTGCAAAATCATCTTCTGTCCATGTGTAGATAGCATCTGTGTTTAGTTCATCTAATTCTAAAGCAATGGAAGAAGTTTTTATTTGATCAAAAGTTATTGTTTTCACTTTAACACTCCCTTATTGTCTAATTGGAACATCGACTCTTATTGGATTTGGTACAAAGTGATCATGTACTTTGTAGTTATTCCATTTAACAGAATAATATTGTCTGAAGAAAGGCATAATTTCTTCTATTATTCTTGCTTCTTCATCTTCTAAACCAGTTACGTTAGTCCAAATTGTATGACTTGGTTTGGTACTAACAATTTCACCGTCTTTAACCACAATTTGACCATCTTTAATAGTGTATAAAGCACGGCTAAATGCTTTTTCAACTTCTTCTGGGTTTTTAGATGGGTCAAATTCATTAGGCTTAATATCATAGACAGCAATATCTGCTTTGCATCCAGGAGTTAATTCTCCTCTATCAGTGTATCCATCAATTCTTGCTGGAGCAGCTCTTGTAATGGTTGCAATATCATTGAAATCATATTCACGGTCAAGAGTTGCTAAAGTTGTTCTCTTTTCTGCCCATTTGTGTACTTCTCTGTTTTCAATCATTTCCATTCTACGTGGACTACTCATTAACCAAGATATGATTCTTGGGTATCTTATGAATGGTCCTGCATTAGGATGGTCAGTTGTTAAACATACTTGCCATGGATCATCAATTGATAAGAATAGTTCAAGACCAACAGCCCATTGTAAAGTGTTAACTGGGTTTTTAGGTGAGTAGATACAAGGGATAAGTCCTGCTGCTGTTTCACATTCAATATCCTTGTTAGCCCATTTTAGTCCAGATAATCTGTATAAATCATATTCCATTGGAGCATCTGCAGTCATGGTTGTAGTTTCATCTAAAGTTACTTGACCTACATCTCCAGTAACATATTTGTTATGGTTTAAGAATTTTGCAACTTCAGGTGCACCTGATCCAGCATCTTTCCAATTTGTTCCAGTGTAAGAGTGGAATTGCATGTGAGTACAATGTACAGTTTGATCTCTTTTGGAAGCAGTTGGTGCTGTACTCTTTTTAATATCTTTTATAGATTTTAATGTTTCAAGAGTAGTACCAGTGTTTCCTGGGTGTCCTAAATCATTTGGGTGTATGTGTATAGAATGTGGTAAGTTAAGTTTTTCATTAGCTTTTGCTAATGCTGTAACTACTTGTCTAGAAGTTACATCAAAATAAGGTGCAGAATCATCGTATCCATGTACGTTCATTCCCCATCCCCATGCTTCACTTCCACAAGGGTTAACTATTTTAATACCATATCCTTTAGATATTTTCATCCATGCTGCACAAAATGCAGCTAAATCATCTATTCTGTTTTCTCTTGCGTATTCCATTACCATCCAATTGTTACCAAATAATGGTAGTGGTGCAATATCTAAGTTTGGGATTGTATTAATTTCTTCATGAGTATGTTTTGCTTCTAAAGGAGGCATTGCTGCTTCACAAACAGTACCATATCCCATTCTAGAGTATCTGTATCCAGTTGTTGGACAACTTGGGATTGAAAATCCAGATTCTCCTCTTTCGATGGCAGTTTTTTGTGTTACTCCTCTTCTTGAATCTTCTGGTCTGTATAATCTACCTACAACTAATTTAGGTCCTGCAACGTGTGCGTGAGGATCTACTCCAGCAGGCATTACAATTTTATCTGTTACATCAATGACTTTAGCGTTATCAGAGACACTATCAACGATTATATCGTCTTTGAACATTACGTCCTTTTTTTCTCCATTTACGCCATTAGCAGGATCGTAAACAATACCATTTTTAAGTATATATTCCATTAAATCACTTCCTTTAATTATTCTGCTGCTGGGTTAGGTACGTATTTTGGAGCTACGTTTGGCTCTTCTCTGAGTTTCATAACTCTTTCTTTAAGTTCTCTCATAATCCATTCGTCGTCACGGCAGGTTGCTGGTTTATCGATAGCTTTTCTCATGTAAATAGGTACTCCATCCATACGATAACTGGTTCCTGCACATTCAACTGCAATGAATGAACCTGGTAATACAACATCTGCTAATTCTGTTGATGGACCCCAGTGAATATCACATTGGATTACTGGTATATTAGCTAAGTGTTGGTTTGCACCATTAGGGAAGTGAGCTCCTGGATCAGCTGCAATTACCATGAATACATCTGGTTCTTTTCTGGTTAATAAATCGATAGTGTTGGTTTCTCCTAACATATATCTTGCATATCCTCTAGAAAGGTCAACACCAAATGCGAATCCTGTTTCAAATGCCATGAAAATGTTGAATCCGTTTACGTTAAAGTGACCTCTCATAGGGGTGAGTCCCCATTTACTGTCTTTGTTTAAGTCCATAACCATTTTGATTGCTATATCAATGTTTCTTTGTTTGGATAATGTGTGTGTTAATCCAAGTCCGAAGAAGAGAACACCGAATTCTGCAGATTTCATTTGTTCTACTAATTCATATATGTCTTCTTTTGGAATTCCTGAAATTACATCTGCGTGGAGTTTTTTACCTTTTAATACTGCTCTTATTGCATTATAAAATCCGTAATCTCCATTTTGTTCAAATCCTATCCATTTGTCTGACATTTTTGCAGTGTCTGAGAATTTTGGATCCATAGTGACAACTGTTCTATCGAATCTTCCTCGTTTTCTGAAGTATCCTCTAGGGAAAACTGCATATCTTGCCATGTGTCTTGGGTGAGAGTTCATTGCATTACTTCCAGAGTATACAATCATATCTGCTCTGTTAGTTACTTCTCCTAATGTTTGGATAGGGTATCCTGCATTTTGCATTGCTTGTAGACTTGGTCCGTGACATATAGTTGCTTGGTTATCTAAAACTGCTCCTATATATTCACCTAGTTCAAGTCCTTCTTTCATACATTCTGTTGAGGTTTCTGACCATCCATAGAATACTGGTCTTATGGAGTGTGCGATTAGTTCAGCTGCTTTATCTAATGCTGTATCCCAATCAGTTTCTTCTAATTCTCCGTCGTCCCCTCTTATCATAGGTACTAATAATCTTTGATCAATATCTTCCATGATTTTACTTGCACCTAATCTGCATGCATGTCTTACTGCAACTACTTTGTTGTCTTTTACTAAGTAATCTAAATCGTCACAGTTACATCCACAGAATGCACAGGTACAATCTTCCACTATATGATCATAATCGGTTATTGGTGGTTCATAGCTCATTCTAATTCCTCCCATTTACGTCCTCTATAAACAGGCATTTCTCCTAATGATTCCATGTTTTCAACGACTTTATCATCGGTTTCGTCCACATATTTTTTGTAGACTAATCTCATTAAATCTGCCATTAATAATACTTTTCTGTCAGTTTTTTCTACAGTACATTTAATTCCTTTGTATGTTGGGTCTGAACAACAGTAAGTTTCATGACTGGTTATAGTGTTTGCCCATGGGCCTTTACAAACGAATACAGTTCCTTCGTGAGGTGCATCTCTTGATTTTGCAGCGTTTAATACTACTTCACCAAAATTTGTTTTTACTAATACTGTATCCCAATTGTTTACACCTAATTTAACCATATCACGAGGGTCCATGTAGCAGGTTCCTGAAGCATTTTTATATTCTTCTTTTAGGGTTGAACCTCTTTTCTTACATGCACCTTGATATATGTCTGATCCAGTGTTTAACATACAGTGAAGTATTTTTTCTGATCCTTCACTTGGAATTTGTTCTAAATCATCTACTACTGGTTTATCTAAATAAGTGTTTGCATAAAACATAATTATTACTCTCCTTTTATTCTAACCATATAGCATCAGTTGGGCAGAACATTTGGCATGTTCCACATTCTTCACATTTGTCTGGACTGAAGAGTTTGATGAATCCATTTTCAACCATCATTATTGTTTCAGTTGTTTTTGAACCTTTTCCACCAGCGTTTTCTGGACTGATTCTTGCGTTTACTGGGCATGATACTACACATACTCCACAACCTAAACATCTGTCTTGATTTACTTTAAGTTCCATTTAATCATCACCATTTAATTTTTTAAAGCATTGATAGCATCTTGCCATGCTTTGGAGTTTGTTGCTGTAGCATTGATTTTTGTTCTTTTTACTGTTAATGCTTCATTTGGACATAATTTTTCACATGCTCCACAATGGATACAGTATTCTTCTCTTATTTCAAGAGTTGGTAACATATCCCCAGATTTTTGTGATTTAGGGAAGTATAATGCGTTACATGGACAGGTGTCTATACAAGCTCCACATTGACCACATTTATCTTGGTCTATTTCAAATGTTCCTTCAAATGCTTTACTTACTTTTGCGGCATCGGTAGGACATACTCCTTCACACCAACCACATTTAATACATGATTCTTTATCAACTATAATATTTCCAGTTGTTACAGCTTTTTCTGGGTCAAAATCATATTCCCCATATGAACAAGATCTGCATACAGCTTTTATAGCATCTACAGGACATGCTTTTTTACATACTAGACAGTAAACACATTTATTTTTGTCAATTACAATGTCTTCTGAACCTGGTTCTTTAGTGACATCAATTGCTTCTGCTGGACATAATTCTTCACAGATTCCACAATTTATACAAGTATCTTTGTCTACGTCAATTTCTCCTGTGACTAAATCTGCACGGTTAGGTAATTCTCGTTTTACAGTTATTGCTTCTCTAGGACAAGCAGTTTCACATCTTTCACATAAAATACATTCATCTTCGTCAAAATCAACGGATTTATTGTATGTTGGGTATGAATCAAGGTCTTTAATTGATTCTCCCGCGATTTTAAGATCTAATGCATCTGCTGGACATAATCCACTACACATACCACAGAGAACACATTTATCTTCATTAATGGTTATTTTAACACCAGTTGGTATTTTATCCATGTTTTGAGCGATTTTTCTGTGACCACTGAAATCTGTGGTGAAATAGTTACGGGAAAGGTTTCCTATTGCTGCAATTTCTATTGCTCCTACAGGACATGTGTTTTCACAAATCCCACAACCAATACAGATATCATCATTGAAAGACAATTCTCTATCTTCTGCTGCTGATCTTTTTATGTTAAAGTCTTTGCCTTTAACTTCTTTCACGTTTTTGATCATTATTTTCCTCCAAAATTTTGATAGAATTTGTTGGGCAACCTTCTTCGCAAGTTAGGCATCCACAACAATAAAAGGAGTTTATTTGAGCTGTTAGTGCATTTAAACTAATAGCCTCCATTATACACAAATCTACACATAATCCACATCCAATACATGAATCATCTACTATTCCTTTATATTCATTTTTTTTGAATATAAGAATTATTGTTCTGATTTTATCCAAATCTTTGAATAAAGCTTGGGTTATTAACAGAAAGTCTTTATTATTTAGTTTAGTTAATGTTTTAGCGAATTCTATTGAATTCCATGATAAGTTTCTACCGTTTAGATAGTGTGAAACTGTAGAACGATCAATATCTAAATCATCTGCTATTTGTTGCTGAGAAAATCCTTGTTTTCTTAGTTTTATTGTAGCTAAATATTTCAGACTTGATGCTATATGTTTTGGCATGTTATCATTCACTGTGTATTATATACACTTTTTGTTTTCTATATATATAATAAGTTCGTACTAGAATCAAATAGGAATACTTATATATTGTTGTGTAGTATCTACACATTTTTTGGTTTTTGAAAATTTATTAAAATAGGTGAAAATTTAAAATAAATTATTATATGAATTTATTTATTGAAAAATGGATAAAAATTATTTTTTTATTGAATTTAATCTTTTTAATAATTTAGTTTTCAGTTTTAGCTAATTTTTTAATTTAATAAAATCTATGAAAAATGGGTCTATATGTAAGTATTTTCATGTCGAAAATGATAAAAAATAGATAAAAAATACAAAATGTGTAGTAACTACACATAATAAAAAATAATAAAATCAATCAGAATAATAAGGTTCACGAGAATTAATAGCCTCTAAAAAAATCTTTTCAAGATTCTCCTCAGACTCCCCAGCCCTAATATGACCAACCAAATCAACAAGATTATCATTTCTAAGCAAACAAGGCTTAATCTTCCCTTCAGGAGTAATTCTTAATCTTGTACAATTCTCACAAAATTTAGTATTATCCATTGGACGAACAATCTCAACCTCACCACCATCAATATAATACTTCTTCCTATCCTGCATAAACTCACGAACACGAACCTCACTTGCTAAACTCTCAAATTCCTGTTCCAAAGGAGTCATATCATAATGGAATTTCTCATTAAAATCATTATCTTCACAATTATCAGTTTCTAAAATTTCAATTAACTGTAAAATTAAACCATTATCCTTACAAAAACCAAACATATCATGAATTTCAGTATCATTAATACCTTTCATAACTACCATATTAATTTTAACAGGATAAAGACCCGCATCAACAGCTTTAAGAATACCCTCCTTAACATTGTTCAAATAATCTTTTTTAGTTAAACATTGATATGTCTCAGGTTTAAGAGTATCTAAACTAACATTAACCCTTTTTAACCCAGCACTAACTAAATCTTCAGCATATTTACCTAAAAAAATACCATTAGTAGTTATTGAAATATCCTTAAAATTTAAAGTATTAATTTTATTAACTATCTCCACAATATCAGATCTAACTAAAGGTTCACCACCAGACAGTCGAATCTTCTCAACCCCTAAATTTTTAGCAATCTTCACTATTTTAAATATTTCTTCAGGAGTCATCTCTTCATTAGTAGCTAACATTCCATCATGATGACAATAAAAACATTGTATATTACAACGGTTAGTAATAGATATACGTAATGATATTATAGGCCTATTATAAGTATCTTTAACTTTATCCAAATTAATCACACAAAAAAATTTAATCTTTTTCTTTATTATTAATTAAAATTTCAATATTATCAAAATCATTAACACCATATTCATTAGTTTTCAATGATTTTAACATTCCCAAAATAGTATTTTTAATAAAATCATTTACAAAAGCATTAATCCCTATATTAACACCATCAATAGAAACTGAAACATCAGCTTGTTTTTCAGGATTATAAACTAAATCATCATTTATAAAAGCTTTAGCTATAGTAGTAGCATCATTATATCCACAATCATCAACAAATAATGTATCAATTATATCATAACCATACTTTTCAATTTTATCAACTAATATAATCAAATCTTCATCAGTTAATTCTTTAGCATTAACGGAACTTATAGTATATTCATCAACTACATCAGGAGTAGTAGCTATTTTAGGATAATTATAACCTTTAAATCCTTCTATTACAACAAAATCTGGTTCTGAAATTGCTTTAATTAAGAATAATATTCTATCCAAAGGTAATTGTTCACTTATATTAAAAAATGTTGATGCACCAATTCCTACAACTACCTCTGCACCTGCTTCTTTATGTTTAAAAGTATCTGTATTTTCTTTATCCATCACCATAGTATGATGAGAATGTTTAATACTATCTACTTTAAATCCTCTTTTTTTTAGTTCTTTAATAATTTTTATAGTTAATGAAGTTTTACCACTATCTTTATTTCCAACAACTGACACTATTCTCATGGCATGCACCTTATTTTTTTAAATATAGTATTTAAATAAATTATTATCCAATTTTAGAAAATAAGCTTTTATTAAAATGATTATTATATAATTATAATATTTTTTTATAATCTATATATATTTAATGTGATATGAAATTGCATATCGATTTATTTAAAAAATAGTAACTTAATAAAAAAAAATAAAATTGAAAATAAAACTATAAAAAAAGTTTTATTTCAATATTCCATTAACCATTATCTGTTATCAGGTAATTTGAATTCAGTAAATGGTAATGGTTCATCTCCGTTGTCTACACCACTGTAGTAACCGAAGATTTCTTTAACCTTATTGTTTACAGTAGCCCAAATTTTGGATACTGGAATTTCACAAGGACATACTTCAGAACATTGACCACAATTAGTACATGCATCAGCCATATGCACCATACGAGTTAAGTGGAAGAACGGAGCTGCTGGTGTATATCCACCAGGTACCCATTCAGGTCCTTCAGTTTCAAGACAACAATCTTCACAGTAACATAATGGACATGCTTCACGACAACCATAACATTTCATACAAGTAGACATTTCTTCTTTGTACATATTAAGTACATCGAGTATGTCTCCAGTTGTACCTGCGAAATCTTTTTCTTTTTGTTTGTTAGCTTGTTTTACCATTACATTATTGATTTTATCTCGAATTTCAATACCTTTTTCAATTGGTTCTGCAGTTTCTACTAATTTTTCATCAATGACATTGTTTAAGACTTCAGCACCTTTTTCTGTGAAAACTTCAACGAATGTAGCTTTTCCAGCTAATTCACCAATAACTCCCCAGTTACCTAATGCTAAATCAGCATTTGATGGGATGTTCATGTCACATCTTTGACAGTTTTCTCTTCTTCCCATGCCTTCTTCTTCAAGTTCATCAATTTTTATTCCTTTTTCTTCACCATCTTTAGTTTCTACAATGAGTTTTCCTTTAGCAATTTCTTCTTTAGCAACATTTGCAGGATCGACTCCATAGACTTCTTTGAACATTTTCATAGTTGGTACAGGAGGTAATGTTCCTCCACAGTTTACACCTACTAAGACTACGTTATCTTCTATGATTCTGCCTTTGCGCATTAATTCTCTAATGGTCATTGCATCACATGGTTTACATGTTACAGCTACTTTGAAATCTCTTGCACCATCAAGGTATTTAGTTAAAAATTTTGCTAAATTTAATGTACCACAATGAAGAGATCCTGCTGATTTAATAATATCTTCAGGTTCAGTTATTAAAACAGGTTTAGCATCATATAAATCAAATGCTTCTTCGACAGCAAGTACTGCATCAACGGTTCCAGATTCTAAGAGATATTTCATTATAGTGGTTACAACTCCACCATATTCTCCTTCATCTTTAATTTCATTATCTGCTGAGTATGCATAATATTTATCGTTAACTTTTACTGACATGCTAATCTACTCATTTTTTCCACTTTAATAGCACATGCTTTTAACTCAATCATTTTACATTTAGGATCTAAAGATTTAGAATTAGTTAACATGTTAGCAGCACATTCTGAAAAGTGCATTGGAATATTTACTATTCCACGTTTAATGTTATCAGTTACTCTAGCAGATATTTCAATACTTCCTCTTCTAGAACTTGCTTTAACAATTTCTTTATCAATGATACCTAATTCTTTAGCATCTTCAGTGTTAATTTCAATGTATCCTGTTTTAACTTCATTATCTAATGTTTCACATCTTCTGGTCATTGCAGCGTGATAGTGGAATAAGATACGTGTAGTTGTTAAAAGTAATGGGTATTCATCATCAGTTACTTCTACTGGTCCTCTGTGTTCTTGAGGCATGAAGATAGCTTTTCCATTAGGTCTTGAGAATTTTTCTGCATACATTAATGGTTGACATG
Organism: Methanobacteriota archaeon; assembly: GCA_023440975.1. GTDB lineage: Archaea > Methanobacteriota > Methanobacteria > Methanobacteriales > Methanobacteriaceae > Methanobrevibacter_A. Next base: position 30,593 of record JAEZRD010000067.1, read on the forward strand.
GGTCATCTTCACTTGGACATGGCCAATGTAATGCTTCTGGTGAATCTAATCGTTTACGATCCATACCTGCCATTATTGGTGCACATTCTCGGATTTCATTGAATATATCTTCTGATGTTTCATAATGGAATTGTTCAGGATGAGCGTCTTCTCCCATTCTTATTGCTAATTGTTCCATTATTTTCCAATCTAACATTGCGTCACCAGGTGGTTCTTGAGCTTTATGTAAACATTGTACTCTTCTTTCACCACTGGTAAATGTTCCTTCTTGTTCTCCCCAACCTGCTGCTGGGAATACAACATCTGCTAATGCTGCAGTATCAGTCATGAATAATTCTTGAACTACAAGCATGTCTAAGTTTGCAATTGCTTCTTTTGTGTGAGTGATATCTGCATCAGATAATACAGGGTCTTCTCCGTGTATGTATAATAACTTTAAATCTCCTGCATGTGCAGCATTCATCATTTCTATTAATGTTAATCCTGGTTTAGCTGGTAAATCTGTACCATAGTAATTGTTGAACCAGTCAGTAGTTTCTTGATCTGCTACTTTTCTGTATCCTACATAATCACTTGGTAATGCTCCCATATCACAAGCACCTTGTACATTGTTTTGTCCTCTTAATGGATTTACACCAGTACCTATTCTTCCTAAGTTACCTGTTAACATTGCAAGGTTTGCTGTACACATTACATTATCTGCACCGTGTGAATGTTCTGTAATACCTAATGAGTATACAATAGCTGCTTTTTCTGCTTTTGCATAGTCCATTGTAATTTCTGTTAGGCGTTCTTTATCAGCTTCAGTTATTTCACATACTTTATCTATATCATATTCAGATACAACTTTTTTGAGTTCATCGAAATTTTCGGTTCTTGCTTTAATGAATTCTTCATCTTGTAAATCATTATCTATGATTAATTTCATCATTCCATTCATTAAAGCTACATCTGTACCTGTTTTGAATTCTAAATATTTATCTGCTAATTTTGCAGTTGGAGTGTATCTTGGGTCTGCTACTATAATTTCTGCTCCATTCTTTTTAGCTTTGATTAATTTTCTACCGAATAATGGGTGTGCTTCCATACTGTTTGCACCAATGACAAATATTACATCAGCTTCCATTATACTGTCGAATCCATTAGTCATAGCTCCTGAACCGAAACAAGTAGCTAATCCTGCTACTGTAGGACCGTGACATATACGTGCACAGTGGTCTACATTATGTGTTCCACATGCAACTCTAGCAAATTTTTGTGTTATATAAATATTTTCATTTGGGGATCTTGCACATGCGTAGAATCCTAGTTTGTTAGGATCTTCAGCTTTGATTTCGTTTAGTTTATTAGCTACTAAATTTAAAGCTTCATCCCATGAAGCTTCTCTGAATTCCCCATTTTCTTTTATTAAAGGAGTTTTTAATCTGTCTTCACGGTTAATGAATTCATATCCAAAGTTTCCTTTTGGACATACTTTTCCTTCATTTACTGGATGCCGTTTCCAAGGTTCAACTCCTATTATTTTTCCGTCCTTTACAACAAAATTAAGTCCACAACCTGTACCACAATATGGGCAGATTGTTGGAACATATTCTATTTTAGGGACATTTTTTGCAACCATTTTATAATCTCCATAATTAAAAAAAATGATTTAAATTGTTTAAGTTTTTAACAATTTTTTTCAGTTTTTTTATTAAACAAGAGTTTTTAGGTTGTATTAAATTTATATTATTAAATAAATTAATTTAATACAAACCTGTTTTAACTATTGTTTAATTTTTTTTATCCTCTACAATATACATACCAGTAGGCACATGCTACGAATAATGCACCACCAATAATGTTTCCGATTGTAACTGGAATTAAGTTGTTCCATAATAATTGTACTACAGATATTTTTGCACCTAAGAACATACCTAATGGTATAAAGAACATGTTAGCTACACTGTGCTCGAATCCTAAAGTTACGAAAGCCATAATTGGGACCCAAATACCTACAATTTTACTAATTATATCATCAGAAGCCACTGCCATATAAACAGCTAAACAAACAAGCCAGTTACATCCAATACCTCTTACTAATGCTTGTATCCAAGTGATTGATTTTACGGTTTTTCCTGCGGATAAGAAGCTTGCTCCACCTAATGCTTTTGTGTTAGCAACTGTTAGTGCATTACCCATGAATGGGTCTGCAGTCATAATACCAGATAAATATGCTAATACGAAAGCAACGAATAAAGCTCCTACGAAGTTGAAAACCCAACTTCCAATCCAATTTTTACATAATCCACCAATGCTTGATTTTCCATCTAAAACACCAGCAGTCATGTACATGACGTTACCTGTGAATAATTCGGATCCACAAATTACAACCATGATTAAACCTACAGGGAACACTGCACCGAATACAAACTTACAGAGACCTGGTGGGAAACCAGCTGCAGCCATTCCAGCGTTACAAATTTCAGCTAACATTCCACCGAATGCAATGTAAGCACCTGCAAGGAATCCTAAAATTGCAAGAGATGCAATTGAAAGATCAGTTTTTCCTCCACCGATATTTGCGACAGCTTGTGCTGTCTCACCCGGACTTTTAAAAGAACTCATTTTTTCTTAACTCTTTTATACTATCCCATATTTTTAATAATACCCAAAATGTTACTTTGATAAACTAATGAGTATTATAACACTATTTCTATATTTTCCTTATAAAAGCTATTTCGATATGAATTAAAAAGTAACCTTTATATAGTAGTTTTAACAATATGAAAAAAGTCGAACAAAATAATACGAACAATTACTTTTTTAAATATAATTTCAAACATTTAATGAAAATATTAAAGTAAATACGAAAAAATTTTAAAAAAATTAAAAAATTTTAATCATATTATAGTAAAAGTATTCAAAACGATATGTAAAAAAAAGTTAGAAAATAAAAAAAATATAAAAAAATAAAATTATTAATTACGAAGAAACCATAACTAGTTTTCCCGTATCAGGATCTTTATAAACTTTACCTACTTCACTATATCCAGAACCAGAAGAACTTCCATTAGCAACAGAGTCATTAGTAAATGTTTGTCCTGTGCTTATTTGTTGTCCTTGTTGGATGCTTTGGGATTGCTGAGAAGCCTGTGTTAAAACATCTGGATTTGCACTTAAAGATAATATTGCAAATATAAGAAATCCTAATGCTAAAACTAACATTGCATCTGAAAGGTTAGTTAAAGATGCCATTGGATCATCATCTTCCCCATCTGTTAAACGTTTTCTTTTTCTTAAAATTTTAAGAAACCTCCTTAATATTACAATCCTTATCTTTTTTAATATTCGCCTAATTTTTCAAGTACTGATTCTGCTACAGTTTCAGTTGTGGTTAAATCAGTTTCATACCATTGTTTTTTATATTTTGAAACTACATAGCATAGTGAACTAATTGTTAACCCTACAACTGTAGTATCAAATGCAATAGTTAATGCTTCAGCTAAGGTTGCTATTTGACCTGAACCTAATGCTGAAAGACCTGGACCTAATGGGATTAAGGTACCTAATAATCCAAGTACTGGACCAACTCTTACTAAAATATCTGTAAGATTTGTTTTCTTCAATAAAGCCATTTGTTCATCTTCAACTAATTTACTAGCATATGATTTTCTAGCTTCAGGTTCTAAATTATGATTATCAACTATATTTGAAATAATATCTTTTTGATCTTTAAATAATGTACTTGATTCAACATGACTTTTAATTTCATCAGGACTTGTTGAATTATTAATATCATTTAAAAGAGATTCTAATTCTCTTTTTCGCATTGGTTTTCTAGTGAATTTTTCATTTACTAACCCACCTATTGCTAAAATTGATATTATTAAGAATAGAACTAAGAGCACTACAACTGGTGTGAGTAAACTCTCAGAGACTATATGGATAAATGTAGTTAATATTTCTGTACCAACTATTATCATTTTGCAAAAATTCTCCTATTAACTTAATTTTGTAATGTAAAAAAAAACTTTAACTATAAAATTATATTCATTTTTTTTATTTATTTTTCTTTAATCTACTATCGTTAATGAATATTCCAATAACAAATAAAGCAATTACTCCTATAATTAAAATTACTATTTGATATGTTGGGGTTAACATTGTAAATGGTGTGAAACTTTTATAATCTAAATCTCTAACATAAGTGAAAGTTAAACCAAATATAATGATTAAAATTGATTCTAAAATCATATATTCACTTATACCTCCAGAAACCACACCAACTATATTTTTTGAAAATTTAAGTGATATCAAAGATATTACTAAAATTATAATTGCAATTAGACCTGCATTAATAAATATAGAACCTTGTGGTTCCCATAATGCAACTAAAGTGAATATTAGTATAATAGAACAAATTATATTTCCAATAAATGTTAAAGATTTAATTTCTAATTCTTTTGTTTTTCTTTCATTCCAAATATATAGGTACTGAACAATTAAGATAAAAAGAAGTACACCAACGATAAATAGTATGTATTCAATATAATTACTTAAAAATGTTAATGAACTGCTAAAGTTCAATGCAATTAATGATATTATAAAAATCAATATTGCATAAATAAATGAAAAGGTAATAGATTTCTTTGAATTATATTTTGTAGCATTTAATAATAATCCCATATTAATTCCAAATAAAATTATAATTATTATTATATATTCCCAAATTAAATTCATCATTATTAATCACATTTTTCACTAATTATTAGTATATTATTTAATAGCAATATATAAACATTTACTTAATTTAATGTTCTTTAAAAAAAGTAATAAATAGTTTTTAAAGTTGTATTCTTAAAAATAATGAAAATTATATTATATATTTCAAAAATAAATAATAAATAAGATTTTTATTAATTTTACCATTGTATTATGAGATAAATAACTTAATAATCAATTTCGGATTGAATTTTTATTCATATCGAATTTTATGCAACAAAAAAAATTAAAAAAGAGAATTTAAAAAGTAATTCAACTTTTAATCCTAAAAAAAGAAAATAAAAAGAAGATAATTATAATTTAACATTTCTTCTAACTAATTTTAAAATATCTTCATTATAATACAAACAGATAGCAATTATTATTAATAATAATAATCCTGGTACCCCTAACACTCTAAATGAATCTTCATCATAACTTAAAGTTTTAGTAAGTGAAGAACTAGCAGCACTTGAAGATGCTGCACTTTGGGAACTTGCACTAGTAGAAGCTGAACTAGATGAACTACTAGAACTTGAACTTGAACTACCTGTATCTGTAGTAGATACTGTATCCCCACTTAAACTTACTGAACCAGTAGAAGATCCTGAAGAAGAAGTTGAACCACTAGTTCCACTTGAAGTACTACTTCCTTGAGATCCACTACCAGAATTAGCTGCAGTCCCATTACCATTATTATTGTTATTATTACTATTGTTTCCTGAACTCGGATTTGATGAAGTCCAATTATTAACAGTTACACCAAACTCTTCGGTTGAACCTCCAAAATTAACATTTGAAGAAGTCCCAGACCCTCCAGATACTGTGAATGTTCCTGAGCCTTGATTTACAGACATTTGTTGACCTTGACCATTAACAAATACAGTAGCAGTGAAACTTGCTAAAGATGTAACAGTTTTACCATTATAAGTGTAAGTGACTTTAAAACTATTAGTTCCAGATTGTGTAATACCTGCTTGTATAATTCCTGCTTTAATCCTTGGACAAATAAATCCATTATTAGTATTTCCATTAAACCAGTTAGCACCTACAACTATTCCACCCATCTCTTCATATATACTGTCTCTTGCTTCAATACAATGTCCATTACCTTTTTGGAAAGCATTATACTCTAAAGTTAAACCTTTAGATACTTTTCTATAACCTTCATCCAAGTTAACACCAATATTACCCCCCGTAAATGAGTTACTTGTAATTTTAAGGTTCACAGTTGAGGCATTGATATTTATTCCATTACCATTGTCATTAAAAGCATTATCTTTAATGTTCACATTAGATGCTGAGTTAAGTACAAGTCCATATTTTAATCGTCCTCCATTATTAGAAAATATATTACCAAAAATATTTAATGTATCAACATTTTTTCCAACATAAAAACCTTCATTATTAAGTGCAAAGGTATTGTTTAACACATTAATATATTTTGAATTATCTAAGTATAATCCATCAATTTCATTAGATTTTATTATATTTTTTGAAATTGTTGCATTAGAAATTCCATCTAAATAAATACCATTTTTAGCATTGTTTTTAATTGTGTTATTTTCTATAACTACATTATGGGCGTTTACACCATAAATTCCATTTCCATTAGTTGAAATAATATTGTTTATTATAGAAGTATAATTAGCACTATTAATGAAAATTCCATCTCCTGCTGAGATAATAGTGAAACCTGTAATGTTAGTGTTTGTTGCATTTTCTGTTATTGTGAAAACAGCACTATTTGAACTTGAGTTAATTACAGCATTATAATAACTTACTATATTAGAAGGTTTATTTATTACAAGATTTAACCCTGTATAATAAGTTCCAGTAAATACAATTGTGGATCCAGATGGTGATGAGTTTAATATATTTTGAACAATGTCATTAAATGATTGGTTTGAAGTATCATAAGAACTTTGATTATTAACATAAACAGTAGTTGGAGTATTTGAAACTGAATTTAATAAATTTGTTTCATTAGATGATACTAAATTTAAGGACAATGTGGAATTCAAATCAGTTATGTTATTAGAATTTACATTAGTTTGTATTTCTTGATTTATTGCAGTATCATTGTTTGTAGGTGAATTTAATGTGCTAGTTTCAGTGATTGATTCAGCTACTACAGATCCAACACTTAATATTAATACAATGAAAAATATTGTAATTATCAATAATTTATTATTAAATTTATGATTCAGTTTTTTCACCTCCTCTAAGATAATATAAATTTATTTTTATTCAACAATCTTTTTTCTATATTTATAGTTTATTTTTTGATGTACATATATATACCTTTCGAATATAATTAAACAATTCTTTTTTATAATAGTTTAAATTATTAAAAGGCAATGATAGATTTTTAAAATAAATTTTATTAAAATTTAATTTTTTAATTAAAAAATTATAGTTATAAAAAATAGTATTTAATAAAATAAAAAAGTTTTAATGAATATTTAAAAGTTTTATCCAATTTGCAAATATTTTAATTATGATACTTTTTCGAAAAACTATTTATTACACATCGTCACATATTAATAATTACTAATAATTATAAAATAAGTAAACAAGCAATATCAGCAAAACTTATTTATTGAAAAATCCCAAATTATTCACTAAATAAATTGCTTTAAACCTTTACTAAGAAAAAACAAAGATTAAATTCATTATATTTTTAATGAATTAAAATAATTACTTATTTTTAAATTCTATTAGTGTAATTAAATTTTTAAAAATTTAAATGGAGAAAAAAAATAATGGATTATAAAAAAATTTTACTTCCATTAGTACTATTGGTATTATTAACTGTAGCTGTTTCTACAGTTTCTGCAGCTGATGTAGCTGATAATAGTACTGTTTCATTAGCTGATTCTAGCTCTAACAGTGCTATTAATGATGTTTCAGTATACCAACAAACATCCTCACAGGATAGTGCATTACAAGCAAATGCAACTACACATATTGTAACTGCAGGTTCTAATACTAGTACTATACAAAAAGTAATTGATAATGCAACTGCTGGAGATACTATATCTTTTGAAGCAGGAGAATATAAGAATATTGATGGACTTAATGTTACCAAACAATTAAATCTTGTAGGTCAAACCACCGGTGTTAACGGAACTCATCCTATTTTTTACGGATTAGGTGATGGTAATAGTAATACAATAATTAATGTTGTTGCAAGTAATGTTAGTGATCCAAGTGGAACTACTATTAGTGGAATTGGATTCGTTATGACTCAAAATAATGCTTCTAAAGCAAATGATAATGGATATGGAGTTTACTGTAATGGTGTAAGTAATATATCAATTACAGACTGTGCATTTATTAATGGAAGTGCTGGAGTTTACTTCAGAACATGCAAAAATTGTTTAATAAATGATAGTTACTTTAAAGGAGTAACTGAATCTATAACTCATGATGGTACTAAAGAAAAAGGAACTAAAGCGATTAATATAATGGGTGGTAGTAATATTACCGTTAGTAATAATATTGTGAGAGGAAATGTTCTTGATGCAGTATCTGTTGCATCTAATGCACAATATATAAATGTTATTGGTAACTATTTCTATAACGCTTCTTATGGTATGTTCTTTGGTGGAGGAGTAGGATTTGTTACAATCAATAATAACACTTTTGATAGTGGAATAGCTGATGCAATTTCTCTTACTAAATCATCAACAACTACAACTATTACAAACAACACATTCAAAAACTTAAAAACTAATAAATGGACTAGTACTGTAATTTACTCCGAAGCAGGTAACACTGCACATGGTTACCCAAGCCCTATCGGTAACATAACCATTACTGGTAACACTTTTGAAGCAGCTGAAGGTCAAGATGCAGCTCAAATAACTGCTTACGAAATATACAGTAACGATAATCCTTTAACTGTAACTGGCGCAATTGTTTTAGATAACAACACTTACAATAATGTTACTCCATTCAAATATTTCCAATACAACTGGGGAAATGCAAACAATGGTACTGTAATTATTACACCAGAATATTCAAATACTACAATAACTGCTGATAACTTTACTGAAGCTTATGGTGACGGTAAAAACTTTACTGCAACTTTAACTGATGCTAATGGTTTAGCTGTTGTTGGTGAACATGTTGCATTAAATCTTACTCGTGGATCTGCAAGTAAAGTTTACTGGGCAACTACTGATACTAATGGTCAAGTTCAATTACCAATTAACTTAGGTATTGGTGATTACACCGTAACTTACACTTTTGCAGGATGTAACGATTACAACGCAAGTACTGGTAGTGCTAGTATAACTGTAACTGCACCTGAAAATAAAACTACTACTACATTAACTGTTAACAGTTTAACTGAAGCTTATGGTGCTGCTCAAAATTTAACTGGTAAATTAGTTGCAAATGGTGCTGCTATTGTTGGTCAACACATTGCATTAAAACTTACCCGTACTGCTACTAACCAAAGTAAAGTTTACTACAGAACTACTGATACTAATGGAGAATACCAAATACCTATTGAATTAAGTGCTGGTGCTTACACTGTAACAGCTACTTACGATGGTACTAGTGTTTATAGTTCTGCTAATGGTGAAGGAACTATTACAGTAACTGCTTAAGTTTTAAGATAAAATTTTTTAATTCCATTTAAAAATTAGAATCTTAGAAAATAATTTTTTTTCTTGGATTCTTAATTTTTTTTGGGATTATTTTTTTACACAAATATTATAACACGTGTTATAAATGTTTTTTTATTAAAATAATTAAATATCAATAGAAACATAATTACAATTCGTAAAAAAAATTAAAAACATTACGAGGTAAAAAATGGAGAAAAAAATACTATTATTACTATCTCTAACATTACTAATAACAATATTATCTATAAGTGCAGTTACAGCTGCAGATACAAATCAAACAAATACAATAGATAATACTACAAGTACTGTCAACCAGGATATTAATAATAACAATATAACCCTTAATAGTCAAATATCAACTAATTCTATTAGTTCAAATTACAATTCACAACTTCAAATTACAAATGATAACGAAGTATCAAACACATATGAAACTTCATCATCAAATGGAACCACATATGTTGTGAATGGTTCTAGTCAAAATCAAATGGATGATCCAACTATTCAAACCGCCATAGACAAAGCAAGTGCTGGAGACACTATTTTAATTACTGGAACAAAATATGTACATTGCCATATAATTGTAAACAAACAATTAAACATAATAAGTGCAAGTGGAACAACCATGTCAACTTGCCCTTCCAATACAAAAGGTTCTAATGGATTAGGAGTATTTTACTTTACATCAGATGCTTCAAATTCTGTAATATCTGGATTTACAATAATTAATGAAGCAGATTCAGATAACGATGTAAATCCTTATGGAATTTATATTAATGGTGCAAATAACATACTAATTACAAATTGTACAATTAGCTCTACTAATGGACAAGCTATACTTGTAAAAAAAGCTAAAAATACAACAATAGAAAACTCTAACATTAAAAGTTCAATAAAAGGAATAATCCTTGAAAATTCTAATAATACTTTAATTTATAATAATTATATTCATGACAACACATTAAATGGCATAAGTTTAGGTGATGGAGTTGCATACACTACAATTAACACAAACAACATTACCCTTAACTTATATGGAATTAATGCAAGTAGTTCAGATAATGTATATGTATTAAATAATCGAATTTTTTATAATAGAAACGGTGTAGACCAAAGCCATTCAACAATGGGTGCAGGAGTATATGTAAACAACAATATAACTTACATGCTAATTCGTGGAAATTACATATATGAAAATGGAATGTACGGAGTTTTCAATGATTACCGTGTGAGAAATCTTGTAAACCAATATGTACAAGTAATAGATCAAAACTTCTTTGGTTACCATAAACAAAGAGCAGTTTTCACTGCAATTTACAAAGAAAATGCAGGTGGAGATTATAATTACAATGCAAGTGATGATACTTATTATTATGTTGGTGATGGTAAAGGAAATTATACTCAAGGAACTGGAATGATATTCATATGGAGTAATATTTACTATGGAGAATTATTCTGTGGAGGAACATCTTATGCCCCAGGTGTATTAAAAAGTTCAAATCCTTATAAAGATTTAATTGTTGGAAACATTACACAAGTTTCAAATGGTGTTTATTCCTTTTCTTTTGTATATAAAAATAATGGAAGTGTTGCCACAGGATTAAATGCTGTTGAAATGACATTTTTCTTAAATAAAAATAATACTAGTACTAGCCCTGTAAATGGGGACACTTATAATATAGTTAACATAAAGAATGGTACAGCAACTGTAGATTTTAGAACTGCTACTTATTTAACTAGTGGAAATAATGTTACCGTTATAGGACCAGGTTATGGATCATTAGACGGAGGTAATAGACCTTACGCATTTTATAATATAAATGATTCTGATATACCTACTAATGAGAGTACAAGTACTGTTTTAACTGCTGAGAATTTAACTAAAACTTATGGAGTTTCCCAAAATTTCACTGGAAAATTAACAGACACACATGGAAACCCATTAATAGGCCAACATATAGCAATAAACCTAACCCGAACATCAAACGGAGCTAGTAAAATTTACTGGACAACCACTGATACAGAAGGTAATTATTATCTTGAAATAAACTTAGGTATTGGCCAGTATACTGCTTGGTCAAGATTTGGTGGTAATGATAAGTACAATGAAAGTAATTCTAGTATTGCAAGTATTATTGTTACTAAATCTGAGGAAAATCGTACAAGTACTGTTTTAACTGCTAATAAGTTTAATGAAACTTATGGTGCAGGTGATAATTTCACTGGAAAATTAACAGATACATATGGAAACCTACTAATAGGCCAACATATAGCAATAAACCTAACCCGAACATCAAACGGAGCTAGTAAAATTTACTGGACAACCACTGATACCAATGGGGAATATCAATTAGCTATTAACTTAGGTATTGGAGAATATACTGTTTTATCCAATTTTAGTGGCACTACTCTTTATCAAGGTTCCAGTGCAAGCAACACTTTGACTGTTACTAATGTAACAAGTCAAAAAAAAACTAAGTTAACTGGATCTAATTTAAATTCAACTGTAGGAAGTTATTATACTGTATTATTAACTGATAATGATACTAAAGCTCTTGTAAATCAAGAGCTTATAATAACTCTTTATAAAGGGACTATTTCTAAATCTTATAATGTAACAACTAATTCTGATGGAGTAGGTAAACTTCAAATTAATTTTAGTCCTGGAAATTATAGTGTTAAAGTGGAATATTTAGGTAATGAAAATTATTCTCCATGTGAAACAAGTAATTTCATAATCATAAACAAAAATACTACAATTTATATTCCTGTAAATGCAAGTAATGATGAAATACAAGACATATTAGATTCTGCTGATAATGGGAATAATATTCTTTTTTTAGGTAGTAATTATAATAATGTTTCATTAACAATTAATAAATCCTTGAATATTAGTAATAATATGAATACTAGTTTAAATGGTGTTAATGGTAGTTCTATTTTCACAATAACTAATTTAGGCAATGGTACTAATATTAGTAATTTTAATCTTATACCTTTGGAAGGTACTGGTATAAGTCTTTATAATACTAGTAATATTCAATTAAACAATAATAATGTTCTTAATACTTTAGATTCTAATTATACTTTAGAATATAGTAAAGGTCATAAAGTTATGCCTGGAAATGGTGTTAGTATAGTTAATAGTAGTAATGTGAATGTGGAATATAATAATATTAGTTTATTTGAAAATGGTGTGTATTTAGTATACTCTAATAATATTAGTATTACTAGTAATCTTTTAAAAAAGAATAATTATGGTTTAAATTATGATTTTAATGTAACTAACACAAGTGTTTTTAATAATAATATAACTGATAATGTAGGTAATTATACTCTTGATGTTCCAGAAGGACCTTTAGGTTATGGTATATACCTTAATAATTCTGCAGTTAATGTAAGTATAATTTGTAATAATATTGTTAATGATTATATTGGAATACTTATTGACTCTAATCATAGTACCGGAATTGTAATTACTAGTAATCTTATTAATGAAAATGCTCTTGAAGGTATTGTTTTCTGGAAACATTATAATCTTACTGAAAATGCAATTTATCCTGTGGTTACCGATAATGCAATATACAATAATGCTAAAGGACCTAGTATGATGATTCTCGGTGAAATGAGTGCGAATCCCGAAGGAATTTATGGTCCAGGACAGTGGAATGACAGTTTAAAACTAGTTATAGGTCCTAATTGGTATGGTACTAATCATTTAGTTACTTGGGATTTAAATGGAACTGTTGGAGCTGGTTCAATGTGTCCTAGAATTAAAACTACTCCAATTACATTTAATATTACAATTGTTGAACCTGGAACATATAGTGTGAATTTTTATAAGAACGGTTCAATAGCTAGTAATTTACCTGAATTCACTGTATTTTTCACACTTAATGTGAATGGTACTGAGAAAGAAGTAAATATTATTAATGGTACTGGAACTTTAACATTTAATGCTTCAGATTATAAATCTACAGGTAATATAATTGAAGCATCTGCAGGTTCTCTTAAAAGTAATGAACGTATCTATTATGTTATTAGTAATTATACCGTTCCTGACAGTGAAGTGCCTGTATAATATGCAAATAGTAGTAATAAATGAATAAAATTTTGTTTAAAAAAAATAGGAAAAAATAGTATTTAGAGAATTACTAATTCTTTAAGCTCTTTTTTTCTTTTAGTTTATATTATTCTCTTTTTTTATAATACTTTTTTTATTTTAATTAATTCTTAAAAAAGGACAAAACTATGAATTTTTGTTAAATAATTAAAAAAATAGATATGAAATAATTTTATTCAATTATTTCATAATATGATTCTTCTGCACAAGATTTACAAATTGGTCTTCCACTTCTTACAAGATGACGATCATCTGTAACTTTTTCTCCACAAACTGAACAAAATGTGCTTGTATGTAAGCTTCCAGGCATTTGTGCTTCAGGTATTGGTCGTATTTTTACTTTTTCAACATTGAATAATTCTTCAGCAGGAGTGTCTTTAAATCTTTGTATCATTTCATCTTTTGTTTCACATATATCTTCTTTACTGTTTGCATCTGCATCTGATACACGAATTGCTTCTTTTGTATCCATATTATAGAATGTTACTCCAAATTTCCCATAATACATTTGTTTTAGACTTCTTTTTCCCATACTACATTTGGTTACAGATTGTACTGCATCTGCCATACATCTATCAATTTCAACAAATACCATTAAATTTTTATGACGGGTATTTAATTCTAATCCCATTAAGTCCATTCCATACATTGCAAGTTTAGTTCCTATTGCGATACCTCCACATACTTCTCCGTGGAATTCTTTTGCTTTTGCTAATTGTTCTTCATATGCTTCTTTAGTTATCATTTTTTTATCTCCAATTTTTTTTATTCTATTTTTTTATAATCTTCAAGATTAAGGGTTAAGTTTGTTTTTAAAGGCACACAAACTTTTCTATCCTCAAAATCTAATAATTCTACTTTAATATCATAAGCTTTCTCAAGGTTTTCTTCTGTTACAACATCTTCAGGACTTCCAAAGTCAATGAAATGTTTATTTTTCATTATAGCTACTTTATTACATGTTAAGAATGCATGATCTGGAAAATGTGAAGACATTATTATAGCCAAACCTAATTGAGATAAGTTTTCTAATATTTCTAGTAGTTTTATCTGGTTACCAAAATCTAAGTGTGATGTTGGCTCATCTAATATTAGTAGGTCTGGTTCTTGTGCTAGTACTCTTGCAAGAAATACTAATTGTCTTTCTCCACCACTTAAATTAGTGTATGGTTTATCTCGTAAATCATAAATTCCAAGATTTTTTAATGCATTTTCAGCAATTTTTTTATCTTTTTCTTTAGGTGAAGCAGACAAGTTTATATAAGGAGTTCTACCCATTAGCACTACATCAAATACTGTAAATGGAAAGGACGGAACATGACCCTGTGGAATATAACCAATTACTTTAGATATTTCATTAAATGATAATGTTTTAATATTTTTATCATTTAATAATATCTCACCTTCATCTATTTCATGCAATCCATTTAAACATTTAATTAAAGTAGTTTTACCAGTACCATTAGGGCCGAGAATACATAAAACATCTCCTCTATTTACATTGAAATTTATATTTTCAAAAATTTTAGGGGAATCTTCATCATATGAAAATGAAATATTTTTAACTTCAATCAAGTTTTCCATAATTATCATTAACTCCTAAACTTTTTTTTACCATTGTGAGTATCCCTTACGAAGTAAATATAAGAATATTGGTACGCCTATAAGTGCTGTTAAAATTCCTAATGGTATTTCAATAGTTAAAACTGTCCTACTTATTGTATCAATTAATAGTAAGAAACTTGCACCTATACTTAATGAAGCAGGTAACAATATCTTATGGTCAGGCCCAACTATCATACGAGTTATATGGGGAACTACAAGACCAACCCATCCAATTATTCCACTAATACTTACACTTGCACTTGTAACAAGAGTACATGCAAAAATAATTATTAACCGTAATCTGTTAGGATTTAATCCTAAAGATTGTGCTTCCTCATCACCCATACTTAAAAGGTTTAAATGCCATCGTAAAAGTAATATAATCACTAAACCAATAACTAATGGTATTAAAATCATGAATAATTGACTATTACTAACTTTACTTAAACTTCCCATTAACCAGAAAACAATTTCAGGTAATTTATCATAAGGATCTGCCAAATATTTAGTACCAGAAATTAGTGCATTGAAAAATGCTGATACTGCAATACCAGATAATACTAATACAAGAGTTCCACCTGCTTTGTAACTTTTACTTATAATGTAAGTTATACTAACGGATATTAACCCAAAAACAAAAGCTCCCAATTGTATAAACAGATTACCTGCAGATAAAAGTATTGCAAGGGCTGCACCAAATCCTGCACCATTACTAACACCTAATAAATCAGGAGAAACAAGTGGGTTTTTAAATAATCCCTGAAAAGTTGCTCCTGCAATTGATAAACCTGCCCCTACAAGGATTGCAGCAATAATACGGGGCAATCTAACATCAAAAACAATACTTGAAACAGTAGGTGAAACAGTTAAGCTTGGAATCAAAGGAGATAAAATTGTTTTAATTACATTTATTGGTGTTATAGGATATCTTCCCACCATAAATGCAGTAAAAAATAGTATTATAGGTAGAAAAATAAGGATGCTATACGCTAAGGCTTCATGATTTTTTGCAATTAATCCAGATTCATCCATTGTTTTAACAACCCAATATAAGTAATACAAATTTAAGACATTTGTGATTCGTTTAGTCCTGAACTTTTAAGTAAGTCTGTTACTTGTTGATCGTTTAAATCAATATGATAATAATCAGAGTAGAACTCTTTAGTTGCATCTTTTAAATGTATATCAGAGTATTGGTCAGGATATAATACTTTAGCAACCCATGGCACTCCTATAATTATGTTAGCACCTGGAGGTCTATCAATCCATTTGAATGGAGATTGTGGTGATAAGTATACTTGATGATTCTTAACAGCATTAATATTAGACCATGTTGAGTCATTGTAGACTTTATTATAGAAGTCAGGGTCATTTGCAATGATTACGTCAGGATTCCATCCTACTACTTGTTCTATTGATACTTGGACTTGCCCTTCTCCTGATTGATTTTGAACATCTGCAACATTGTATCCTCCACATAAACTTATGAGTTGTGCATGTGCTGTACCATTTGGATCTGTGCTTAATCCATCTTCACCTTCTGCATAGTAGACTGTTTTACGCTCATTATTTGGGATTGTTGAGTTTGTTTTATTTACGATTTGTAAATATTTATCATTAAATGCACATAGACTGTTTGCTTTGTCTTCAGCTCCTACTAGTTTTCCTACGAATTTTATTGATGAATCGATTTTAGTAACATCTGTGTTATCTGTTACTCCCACTACTGGTATTGTTCCGAATTTTTCTTGTCTGTCTTGTATTGTGGAGTTATCTGCACTGCCTTCTGATAGGGATTCGATTACTACATCTGGATTTGCTGCTATGAATTGTTCATAGCTTCCATCATTTGAACCATACCATCCTCCTATGTTTGGTAAATCTTTGTATTGGTCTGGTACGTATTGTAGTTCTTCATTTGTCCATTGAAAGTTTAATCCTCCTAATTTTTCTGGAGCTAGCATGTATACTATTGTTGTCATTGGTGGACTTGTTGCTACTACTGTGTTTACTGATGTTGGAACTGTTACTGTTCTATTTGCCATGTCTGTTATTGTTGTGTTTCCTTTTGACATGGTTGATGGTGACATGAAGGCTGTTACTCCGATTGCAGCTATTAATAGTATTGCGAGTACTATGAGTATTATTTTTGTTTTCTTTTCCATGATTATCCCAAAAAATTTTTATTTTAATTTGATTATAATTATTCTATTAACGATACTTTTTTTAAGATTTTAAATAAATTTGTTTATTATGATTTTAAAAAGACTTTTAATAATATATTTTTAAGTTTTTAATATTATAATATGTTTTTAAGCTTTTTTTATAGAAAAAGTTAATATTTTTTAATTTTTTATATTAACGACCTGAATGTATTTATCATTGAATTGTTATAAATAATTTACTAAATATAAAAAATATTATATATAACAATAGTTATAAACTTAAAGTAAAGAATAAAAAAAATATAAAGGGAAAAAAGATGACACACCTAAAAAAAATAAAAGCCATCCGATACCAAAATGGGAAACACAAAGAAATAGACGAAGAAACCGTCACAGATGAATTCACAAACTTAATAATAGACCAACTACCTCCAAGAAAATTTTCAACATACCCTGAAAACCTAGAAGACTTCGCAATAGGTTACACTCTAGGAGAAGGATTAATAAGAAACATAAAAGACATCCAAAACATCAATATAGAAGGACAAAATGTTTTCATAAAAACAAAACTAAACAACAAAATACAAGGCAAAGAAAATGGAATAATAAGAAACAACACAGGAGAAAATATGTGTTGTAGCTGTATGAACTTACTAAACGGAGGATCAGTTCTATCCGACAGTGGAGGAGGATGGAGATCAAATAATACACAAGTCCAACCAGTAAAATCAAATCTGAAAATAAATTCAACAGATATCATAAAAAATATGAAAAGATTAACTGACAAAGCAATAATTTGGCAAAAAACAGCAAGCGTACATGTAGCACAACTAGTCTATGGTGAAGAATACATAATAAGAGAAGATGTAAGTAGACATGTAGCAGTGGATAAAGTAATAGGAGCTGCAGCAAAACGTAAATATGACTTATCCCAATCTTACATATTATATAGTGGAAGAATGCCTGCAGATATGGTTATAAAAGTAGTGAGAGTTGGAATTCCAATACTCATATCAAATGCTGCACCAGCAGGTTCAGGATATGAAATTGCTAAAAATGGAAACATAACATTAATAGGTTTCGTTCGAGGAGATAGATTTAATCTTTACACAAGCCCAGAAAGAGTAAACCTAGATAAATAAAAAATAAGTAATAAAAATGATTTTATTCTAAAACAGTGTGTCTAGATTTTAAATCACTTTCAGTTTTTCCCATATAATGCATTAACTCACAAACAAGCCCATCTAAGAATACAAGAGAGGTAATCTCAAAAGCAGTTCCTAAAGGAGTAAGTGAAGTATAATTACCATCAATTTGACGTTTCATATAATCTTTATCATCAACTTCAATTTTAGTTCTACCTCTAACAAAGAGAATAGCATCAGATAATTTACCAAGAGATGATTCTGGATAAGATGTTAAAGCTATTACTTTTGAACCACGATTTTTACTAATTTCAACTGCATTAACAACAGTGTTAGTTTCACCAGAACCAGAAATAGCTAAAATACAATCATCTGCATAAATAGCAGGAGAAATAGTTTCTCCAACAACATAAGCACTAAGACCTAAATGCATTAATCGCATTGCAAAAGCTTTACCTGCAAGTCCAGATCTTCCTGCCCCAATAACAAAAATGTTTTTAGAAGTAGTTAAAATTTCAATAATATTATTAATACTATCTTCATCTAAATAGTCTTCAGCAGTTTCAATATTATCTAACATCGCTTTAATAGATGTTTTCATTAATTCCATATTATATTTCCAACCTATATTTTATAAAATAAAAATTTATTTTTTAATCCAAAAAAAATCAAATATTATCATTTAATTATATAATTATGTTTAATAATTTGAATATTTATAATTATTTATTAGTTAAAATAAAAAAATTATAAGATACTGAATTTTTATGAAGGAAGAAACTAAAATTAAACCTAAAATTGGATTAGAAATTAATGGAGAACAATATAATTACAAAGTATTTGAATCCTTAAAATCATTATCAAAGACTCATTCTTTAAGAAAAACAGCATCAGAATTAAATATTTCTCATTCTGTATTAGATAGAAGAATAAAAAAAGCTGAAAAAAAATTAGGATTTAAATTAGTGACAAATAAGCATGGTTCTGGTTCAATTTTAACATCTGAAGGATTAGATTTAATCAAAATATACTCTCAATATGATATCCGATTAAAGGAATCTAAAAAAGTTAATATAGCTGGGGGGCATATTATTAGTGGAGTTTTAGAATCTATTAGTAATGAGGTTCCATTTGATATAACTGTTTTTAGTAGTGATGATGAAAGTGCATTTGAATTAGGTAAAAGAGATTTAATTGATATTCTTGCATTAGATGATCCATTAATTGGTTTTGAACATGATTTAGATTTTACAGCTATAGCTTATGATTATTTAACTTTAATTTCTAATGATAACTCTGAAAATATAAAGGATATTAATGAATTAGAAGGAAAAAATTTTATTGGTGTTAAAGGAAGTGCTCAAAGATTAGCATGGGACACATTAAAACAAAAGAATATAAATTTCAATATTGTTAAAGAAGTTAAATCCCAATTTGATGCTTTTAAAATAGTTAAAAATAATCCAGATTTTTATACTTTCCTTAATGCAAGTTATTTTAAAGGGAATGATATTTTAAAAGTTGAAACAAATCATATAATTAGTTTAATTCAGGTTAATGAGGATAAAAAAGAAACTAGACAATTTATTGAATATATGTTAAATGAAGGTCAAGATAAATTAGCTAAACAAGGTTTCACTCCTATAAAACCATGGAAAGTAGTTTAGTTAAATATTATTACTTTTCATATGGTAGGAAAAAATAGAATAATATTAAAGTATATAATTAATGTTTAGAGAAAAAATTTTTATGAGGTGACTTATTTTTATGATTAATAAAGATTTACTTGCAATTGGACATACTGCTCTAGATTGCATAATAACTGTTGATGAATTTCCACAAGCAAATTCATCTTCTGCAATTAATACAATGAAAAATTTAAATGGTGGTGCTGCGGCTAATGTTGCAATGGTTGCATCTAAAATGGGATTGAAAACATCTTTAGTTTCTGCTGTTGGGGGGGAGTTTAAAGATTCTAAATATGCTAAAGAAATG
Source organism: Methanobacteriota archaeon (assembly GCA_023440975.1). Lineage (GTDB taxonomy): Archaea > Methanobacteriota > Methanobacteria > Methanobacteriales > Methanobacteriaceae > Methanobrevibacter_A. The sequence continues at coordinate 51,009 of JAEZRD010000067.1, forward strand.
ATAAAAGCTGGTGTTGATATTAGTTCCATGATTGTTGTTGAAGATGAAACTACTCCTACAGCTTTTGTATTAACAAATGATAATAAAGACCAAATAAGTTACTTTTATTGGGGAGCTGGTAAGAATTTTAAGGATTCTAAAACTCCTGATAAATCTATAAGTGAATCTAAAGCTATTCATTTAGCTACTGGTGATCCTGATTATAATTGGAAATGTAGTAAGGAAGCTAGAGCTCAGGAAAAATTAATATCTTTTGATCCGGGTCAAGATTTAGTTATGTATAGTCCTGAAAGACTTAAAGAGGTTATTGGTAATATTAATATTTTGTTTGGTAATCATTATGAAATTCAAAGGATTCAAGATAGTTTAAATGTTGATATTAATGGTTTAAGGGAATTAGGACCTCAGTTAGTTGTTAAGAGTTGTGGTGAAGAAGGTAGTAAGATTTATAGTGATGAAGGTAAAATTGATATTGATGCTATTTATCGTCCTGCTGTAGATCCTACTGGTGCTGGTGATTCTTATCGTGCTGCATTTTTAAGTAAATTTTTAAATGGTTTTTCATTGGAAGATTGTGCTAAATTTGCATCTTCTGTTTCTAGTTTTATTGTTGAGGCTAGAGGTTGTCAAACAAATATTCCTTCTTTTGAGGATGCTACTTCTAGAATGAAGAATTTTTATTAAATTAGTTAATAAGGATTGTAGTTTATATAATTCTTTCTTTTTTTCTCTTTTTTTTGATTAATTTTATATATAATGAAAATATACTTCTTAAATAGAATTCAACTTAACTTAAATTCAATTAAATTTTAATTGAATAAAGCTTAATTGATTTTTATTAAAATTATCATTAAAAAATTAGTAACGGTGAAAAAATGACACAACTAACAGATGCCAAAAAAGGAATACTTACAGAAGAAATGAAAACTGTAGCCCAAAAAGAAGGAGTAAGTGAAGAATTCATACTTAACTCCGTAAAAAACGGGACTATTGCAATCCCAAAAAACATAAACCATGACATAGAAGCCTCAGGAATTGGAGCAGGACTAAAAACCAAAGTAAACGCAACAGTCGGAACCTCCACAGACATAGTAAACTTCGACGAAGAAGTATACAAAGCACAAGTAGCAATAGACAATGGAGCAGACTGCTTAATGGAACTAAGTATTGGTGGAGACCTCGACGAAATCAGAAGAAGAGTACTCAAAATGAGCCCACTACCAGTAGGAAGCGTACCAATCTACCAAGCAGCAATAGAATCAATAAGAGAACAAGGTTCCGCAATTTACATGGACGAAGACCAAATGTTCAAAACCATAGAAAAACAAGCAAAAGACGGAATAGACTTCATGGCTATCCATTGTAGTGTAAACATAGAAACACTAGCAAGACTTAAAAAACAAGGAAGAAAAACTGGATTAGTAAGTAGAGGCGGAGCATTCATATCCTCCTGGATTGTAGAAAACGAAGAAGAAAATCCACTTTACAAAAACTTCGACAATGTCCTAGATATTGCAAAAGAATATGACGTAGTAATGTCAATGGCAAATGCAATGAGAGCAGGAGCAATAGCGGACTCAACAGATAGAGCACAAGTACAAGAATTAATAGTACTCGGAGAATTAGTCGATAGAGCAAGAGAAGCAGGAGTCCAAACAATGATTGAAGGACCAGGACACATACCTCTAAACGAAATCCCTGCAAACGTAACAATACAAAAGAAAATGTGTAGAAACGCACCATTCTACATGCTCGGACCATTAGTATGTGATATCGCACCAGGATACGACCATATTGTTTCATCCATTGGAGCAGCAGCATCAGCAAAAGCAGGAGCGGACTTCATATGTTATGTAACACCTGCAGAACACTTAGCACTACCATCACCACAAGATGTAAAAGACGGAGTTATCGCAACAAGAATCGGAGCATATGTTGGAGACATGGCAAAAGGAGTTCACAACGGAGAAAAAGACTTAATAATGGCAAATGCACGAAAAGACTTAGATTGGGAAGCACAATATGCAGCAGCAATGTGTCCAGAAGATGCACGTGCAAAAAGAGATCAAAGACCTCCTGAAGATTCCGATACATGTACCATGTGCGGAGACTTCTGCGCAATAAAAATTGTCAATGAATGGTTAGATAGAGCAGAACCTGATTTCTTTGATGAAATGAGTAATGCAAAATCTACAGCAAAATAAAATAAAAATTAAATTTAAATAAATGGAAAATCTATTTTCCTTATTTTTACTTTTTTTATTAATAAATTTAAATTCTCTAAATTAAATAAATTTTAATATTTTTTTATAACTGATTGTAAAACACTTATTTTATAAAAATATAAAGCGTGAATAATATTTTTTCTATATTCTTAATCTTTTTATAATATGATTTTAAAATATAATGTATAAGAATTTAGATTTTCTTATAATTGATATTCTTATTTTTATAAAAAATTTTTTAATATTAAAATAACATGAAATTTTACTTTTATTTTAGACTAATTAAATTAAAAAAACATATTATAATTATAACGGTGAAACAATGGAACATTGGATAGAAAGAATAGCTAATGAATTAAATGAAATGGATGTTGACAAACATGTCATTGCAAGTGGTACATCTATATCAGGATCCATACATATTGGAAATTCCTGTGATGTATTTATAGCAAATGCAGTAGGTAAAAAATTAAGAGAATTAGGAGCTCAATCAGAAACTATATGGATAGCAGACGATCATGACCCCCTTAGAAAAGTACCTTACCCATTACCAGAAAACTATGATAAATACCTTGGAATGCCATACTCCAACATACCATGCCCAGACGGATGCTGTAAAAACTTTGTAGAACACTTCGAAAAACCATTCTTATCAACATTAGACCAATTTGGTATCGAATTAACAACAAAATCTGGGTTCGAAATGTACAAAAACGGAGAATACAACGACTCCATAAAAATCGCTCTTGAAAAAGCAGATGAAATAAGAGCAATAATGGATCAATACAGAAGAACACCATTAGCAGAAGACTGGTTACCATACAATCCAATCTGTGAAAAATGTGGAAGAGTAAACACAACAACAGCATATGATTACCAAGGAGATAAAATATCATACAAATGTGAATGTGGACACGAAGGAGAAGTAGACTATAAAACAGGAAACGGGAAATTAACTTGGAGAGTAGAATGGGCAGCAAGATGGAAAATATTCCAAATAACCTGTGAACCATTTGGAAAAGATCACGCTGCAAGTGGAGGTTCCTATGATGTTAGTAAAATAATAACAAAAGACATCTTCGACTACAAAGCACCCTACCCAGTACCATACGAATGGATTACATTAGATGGAGAAGCAATGAGTAAATCCCATGGAGTATTCTTCACACCACAACAATGGTTAGACATAGGCCCAGCAGAAAGCTTAAACTACTTCTTATTTAGAAGCAAACCAATGAAAGCAAAAGATTTCTCACCAAAAATGCAATATTTAGACTTAATGGATCAATTCGACACAGTAGAAAAAGTTTACTACAATGAAGAAGAAGCACCATCTGAAAAAGAAGGTAAAAAATTCAAAAAGATTTATGAAATAAGTGAAATCAAAAATAATGAAACATTACCATTCAGACCTCCTTACAGATTCCTTGTAAATGCATACCAAATAGCAGGAAACGATTTAGAGAAAATATTTGGAATATTAAAAAGAAATTCCCAATTAACCCCAAGTTTCCAAGACAAAGAATTTAAAGATTTAACTGAAAACGAAATAGCACAATACCAAGAAAGAGTAGATAATGTTAAAAACTGGTTAGAAACATATGCTCCAAATTTCGTTAAATTCCAAGTACAAAAAAATAGTATACCAAAATTACCACTTCCAGACGAGCAAATAGCTTTCTTAAAAGATTTAGCAGACATGATGGAAGAAAAAGAATTCACACGTGCGGAAGATTTACATGACGAAATGTATAAAATCTTAGAAAAACACGAATTAAAACCACAAAAAGGATTCCAAGCAATTTACAAAATGATTCTTGGAAGAAAACAAGGCCCACGTGCTGCTTCATTCCTTTTAACCTTGGATAAAGACTTTGTAATTAAAAGATTACGTCAAGAAGCATAAATAAATTAAACAAAATTCTTTTATTCTTTCTTTTACAAAGAAAGAATACCTTTTACTTATTTAAAAAAAAATATTATTCATAATGTAGTTGTAGAATTACCTACTTTTTCAAGCTCTTTTTCCCAAGATTCTGGATTATTTTTAACATAACTTAAAAACAATTCCCTACACTCAGGAATATCAAGAACTACAACTTCAACATTATTATCTTTTAACAATTGTTCTGCACCCATAAGAGTTTTATTCTCACCAATAACTACACGTGGAATATTATACAATAATACTGCACCAGAACACATGGGGCATGGAGAAAGAGTAGTATATAATGTTATTTTTTTATAATCTTCACTAAATAAACGACCAGCATTTTCTATAGCATCCATTTCACCATGAAGAATAACTGAATCATTCTGAATTAATTTATTATGACCCTTAGAAATAACATGATTATCTTCTACTAAAACAGCACCAATAGGGATACCTCCCTCATCAAGTGATTTTTTAGCCTCATCAATAGCTAAACCCATAAAATAAGTATCAGAACACATAAAAATCAAAATAATTTAAAAAAAAATAGAAAAGTATTAAAGAATTAAAAATAATTCTTTAATTTTAATCTTTATCTGGAGATTTATTCTTTAATCTATCAAAGAAACCTCTCTCAGATTGAGATTTAATAGTTTTCTTAAGCTTCTTATTTTGTTCCTCAAGTTTATTGATAGCTTTAGTTTTACTAGATATTTCAGTATGAAGTTTATCATTACTTTTAGTACGTTTAGATATTTCATCGTTTAATTTAGAAATTTCATCTTCAAGTTTAGCAATATCCCCCTTCATACTATCCTTTTTATTAGATTGAGATTGCTTAAATTCTCTTAATTCACGATTAACATTAGCTAATTCAGATTTAAGTTTGGATGTTTCCTCATTAAGTTTAGATAATTCTTTATTCTTATTTTTTAAATCATTAGCTTTTTGGTTTAACTCTTTAGATTTATTTTTAAGCTCTTTTTTAGTTTTATTTAACTCTTCAGTTAATTTATCTACTTTTTCAGAAGATTCCTCCCCATTTGAATGTTCATCCTTAACTTCTTTTTCTTCAGTTTTAGGTTTTTTACCTTCTTTTTTAGCTTTTTCTTCAGCTTCAACTTGAGCTAACCCTTTTTTCTCAATTTCTAAAATTTGAGATTCTAATTCATCAAATCGAACTTTAGCTAATTGAAGATCAGCACCTTTTTTAGCTACGCTATCACTTAAATCAGCATTAATTTCTAATTGATTAAAATACTTTTTAGTACTTTCTTCTAAAGCAGAAGTTAACTCTTTTTTAAGCTTCTTTAACTCCTTATTTTCCTTTCTAAGTTCAGGGACAACATGATTAGTTAAATTATCTAATTCCACTGCCTGATTTTTAATTTTTTGGTTTTTATTTTTTAATTGTTTTTCTAAACTATCAATTTTTTCTTGTGAGTTTTCTTCTGAAATATAAACCACCTTTTTATACGAAATTAATAAACAGATTATATTAATATTAAAATTAATAATCCCTCATAATTTTAATTATACATTTATAAAATTTTAGTTTAAAATTATTTAAACTTTATTATAAGTTTTTATTAATTATTAAAAAAAAATTAGATTTAAAAAAAATAGGAAAAATAGTATAAAAAAAATAAAAAATTTTATAAAGCTAATTAAGGATGATAAAAAAATTAACTTTATATTGATTAAGAAGAATTATGAATAATTTGAAAATAGGAAAAGATTATTCTCCTTCTTCAAATCTACGACGATCTTTTAATTCTGCTCTTTTACCAGCATTCCATCCACCATTTGCGGATTTTGCATGACCTACTTGTTGGACATATCCAGTTATACGGTCATACCATTCAACTTCGTCAACTTCTCCACATGTTGGACATTTATTGTTTAATCCTTTCATTAAAGTTTTACAGTTTAGACAGAAACTTAAAGCTGAACTGTAAGCCCAGAAACCAATATCACTGTTTTTAGCTATTTTTTCAGTTAGACTCATGAGACTATCTGGGTCACTGTATGATTCTCCCATATATGCATTGAATATGTGTCCACCTGGAGTGTATCTATGGTATTGATCTTCTGTTTTAATTTTTCGTATTAATGACATGTCTGTGTCTACTGGTACATGACTACTGTTTGTGTAGTAGTATGCTCCTTCAGTACCATTGAGTATTGCTTTATCTCCGAACATTTCATGGTCGAGCATTGCAAATCTGTAAGCTGTTGATTCTGCAGGAGTTTGGATTGTACTCCATCTTAATCCAGTTTCTTTTTGCATGTCTAATGCATGTTCATGGATATGTTTAATTAATTTGACACCAAACTTATTGGAGTCTGCATCATCTATACCTGCTCCAAAGAGTGCCATTAACATTTCATTTAATCCATTGTAACCATAACTTAATGTAGCATTTTGGATGTGGTAATATGTGTCATCTTCATAATCTTGTTTAAGGAATGGTAATATGTTCCAGTCGTTTAATGCATGTAAACTTTGTTCACGACGAATCATTATTACTTCTTCAACAAGTTTTATTTTTTCATCTAATAATTCAATAGCTTCATCTTCATCTTTAGCTGTGTATCCTATTCTTGGTAAGTTGATTGTAGCCATTGCAAGGTTACCTGTTCTTAAAGTATCTTGCTCCCAATCTCCTGTCCAATTATCACTTAGGGATGTACGGCAACCCATGTAGTTACTCATATTTCCTCTGTAATCTGGGAACATGTTAACAAAGTAACTGGATCCGTATTTTGCAGATAATTCATGAACAAGTCTTAAGTCTTCTTCATAATCTCCTTTGTATGTTTCAGGTCTTAATGTGTAAATTGTATTTGGGAAGAGGTGTGGTTTTCCATCTGCATCTCCACCGAGTAATATTTCTGTGAATGCTCTTTCAATCATACGGGTTTCATCTTCAAAGTCCCCGTAAGTTCCGCATTCAACACCTTTTGGCCCATATGCTGTTTCTTCTTTTAAGAAGTTTGGTACACCGAATTCTAATTGCATTGTTGTGAAAGGTACTTGAGATCCTCTTGCAGCATATGCCATGTTAAGGTTGTATATTAACATTTGCACACATTGTTTAACCTCTTCATAGCTTCTGCCTCGTGCGAATGGTGCTACAAATACATTCCATAGACTCATTGCTTGTCCACCAGACATGTTTTGTTGTGCGGCGAGCATTACTTCTCCGGTATGGTTCATTAATGTTTCCATATGGGATGGTGCGCCAGCAACTGATGTGTGGTCTCCAGTTCCATCTACTTTAAGTCCGTATTTGATGAATGCTCTTATATCATGTTGGAGACAATTTATTGGTCTTCCTGCGAAGTATTCTAAATCGTGTATGTGAATGTCTCCACTCATGTGAGCATCAGCTAAGTGTGTTGGTAACATATTTAATAATGCATATTGTTTTAATGCTTCATCTGCTACATATTTGTGTATGGTTTCAGGGTTGTGCATCATGTTTGCATTACTGTTATTACCATTTTCAATTAAGTTTGTAATATTATAAACAGGAATTCCTAAACGTGTGTATTTACTTCTTAAGTCTTCTAATCCGTATTCAACTAATTTTGTGTTAACTATTTCACGGATCATTGGTGCTGTTAAGTATTCTACGTTTAGTTTCTTTAGTTCTTTCCATACATCTGAAGCGATTTGGAAAGCTGTTTCTTGGCTTGCTCCAGTTTCTTCGGTTAATGTGTTTGCTATTCTTGATAAATCAAATGGTTCGATTTTGTCTCTTGAAGTACGTACTTTTAAAGTTGTTTTTGCTAAGTATTTATTTGCTGCTTCTTGATCTACAACTTCTAATTCTTCATAAACCATTTTTTTAATTTCTTTAGTTGTTATTCCATCGTATAATGATTCTACAACTGTTGAAACTATTTTTTCACATTCAAAGAAAGGAGCTTCAACCATTACTAATGATTTTAATAATTTTTCATAACTGAAGTTTTCTACAACTCCGTTATTTTTAATTACTGCTAATTTAACTTTTTTAGGTGTAACTAGACCTGTCTTAAATTTGTTTTCCATTATATCATCCTAACAATAATATTCATGTAAACAATGCCCCACATTGGTTATTAAATAGAAATTTTTCCCACTTTTCATTTCTATCATGAATATGTTTTTTATTAATTTTACAATTTAGTATCTATAACTATTAATATTTAAATGTTCGTATATTCACCAAATGTTAGTATACAAACAAAGTAAAATAATTGTGTTCCGAAAATATCAACTTCAATATTAATGAATTATCAGAATAAAAAAATCAATTAATTACAATATTATATTCTGTAAAAATCAGTATATAAAACTAATTAAAGTATTACTCAAAAAGGAATAAATAAGAAAGCTTAAGAGTAATACTTATTAAATTAAAACATAAAATTAATACAACAAACTAAAAACTAGTAACATGAAAAATAAAGAGATAAAAACCATATATAAAATAAAAACAATACTAAAAATACTAATTAATAAAATAAACCATACATAAACCAATAAAAAAATAAAAACAAATAAAATAAGGCCAAAAAAATCAAATATTTCAACAAAAAAATTAATAAAAAAATTAATAAAAAACCTTAAAAATTTTTAATAAAAAAATGAAAATTTAAACAAAAATCAACAAAAAAATTAATAAAAATTAACCAATTACCTAAAAATAAAAAATGTATATTTAAAAAAAAGCAAGTAATACTTTAAGAAAAAATCAACAAAAAAGTAATAAAAAAAGGTAATAAAAATCAAAAAATAAGAATAAAAAATTATCCAAAGAAAAAATCCAAAGAACTTTGCTTAGACTTATCACTTTCAAACAAAGAATCAATACCAAACTCTTGAATTTCCAATCTTTGAGATAAATAATGAGATACAGGATATCTATTTACCAAATCCTGAGAAATTTCAAGATATTTAGTAACAGAACCTTTAGAAACACTTAAAACAAGATTTCCACCACATTTACATTTACCAGAGAGAGGTATACGTCTATATTTAGCATTACACTTAGTACATCTAACTTTTTGTCTAGAAAACGCACGAACATTACCCATAATATCCGGTAAAAAATGAGAAGAAAGAACACCCTCAACAACACCTCTTTGATCAACAGCCCGAATCTTTTCAGCAATATTAATCTGAGCTTCAACCTTATCAGACATAGAATTCAATCTTTTATAAAGACAAAGATGCGGACCCGCATGAATACTAGAAGTATGATGAGAAAACATCAAATTCTCATATTGCTCTGGAGTACCAAGATGCATACCTACATTATCCACATAATCCAAAAGTTCAGCAGGTTTTAAAGGTTCTTGAGTCTTTTCAAAAAATTCTAATGGGAAACGTGTCATAATGTCCACTTTTTGTGACTCATCATCAATTTCTTCAGGATCAATTCTAGAAGATAAAACTAAAGGAGCATCCATACTTCCTCCACGAGTACTTGGAAGATAAGATTTTGAAAAATTAATTAAAGCATCTAATAAAAGAATAACACTATCCTCATCACTATCACAATTTCTTCTTTTAGCAGAATGGAAATAAGGATGAGCATAACAAGCTAAAGCTTCAGTATATCCTACAATACGACCCAAAACACCTGCAGATGTATGTGGCGCTAAACCTGCAACTAAATGACCAATAATATCATCCCGAGATTTAGCATTATAAAATCTGTCCATTCCATAAAATCTTTCTAACAAATCATCAATATAATTTGCAACATTAACTAAATAATCTCCACAATTTTGAGAAACAACTATATCTTGTACTTTAAGTTCTATAATTTGATTATCATTTTCAATAGGTTGACCATAACAATCATGTTCATAACCCATTTCTAAAAGTTTTTCAACAGTTACTCCCACTTCACGTGGAATAAAATGTGTTAATGGTAAATCAGTAGAATCATGACGAATAGTTGCTTCTTTAAAAGTAAAAACATGATTTTTAGCACGTAAAATACCCTTTTCTAATGGTTCTGGAAGTTTATCTTCAGAAATTAAACCAACAACACCTTTAATTTCATCAACTTGTCTAACACCAACATTATCAGAAGCCTTTCTTAACATAGCACTAAGATTAACTGTTTTAACCTGTGGTTTAACTTTAACTGTTGGTGTTCCACAATTAGGACATAAAGAAGAAAATGAAGATGACTGGCAACTAGGACATTTCCGTCTAGCAATATCAACTTTCAAATTACCTTTTTTAGCAGCTTCAGCAACTAATCTTCTACTACCTCCCTCATGACCTATAGGAAAAAGCACATGAGGAGCAGGGCGCATTAATCTTTCTTTAGACTTTTCAGGACGACCTACACGAGTTCCTATATAAGTTGGAGCTTTATCCTTAATTTCAATATCAGAAATATCATTTAAAGCATCAATAACACTATCTTTATTTTCATCCAACTCACATGTTAAAGTATTTAATAAAGCATAAGCTATATTAGAATCAATGATAACTTTAGAACCTTCTAATCTATGAGGTATTCCTAATACTTCCAAAATACGTTTTTGATAAGAAAGATCCAAAACAAAAGGTTCCCCCTCAACATAAGAATCTTTAAAAGAGTTTAACCAAACAATCAAAGTATTTAAATCTTTAATTGTAACATCATTATAATAATACACATAAGCTGGATGTAAAGGAACATTATACTCTTTAGAAAATTCAAAAGCTTCTTTAGCAGATAACTCTTTATGCTCAAGTTCCAATAAATCTAACTTTTCACCGTCATCAATATACTTTTGTGAATTACGGATTGTTTCTATCCACCATTCCTCACACCAAGCTGCACCTAACATAGGTTGATTGTTTCTTAAAAATTCTCCAAAAGCAACCAACATATCTCCTAAGAAAAGAATTTCTGCAACATCCCCCTTGATTTTTTTAGCTTCTTTGACAGTGTTTACTTTAATAACATTTCCATTTTTAAGTTTAACAATAGGTCCCTCAATAGAATCTACAGGAACAGCACAAGTACCTTTACCTGGAAATTCAATTTTCATTTGAGTTCCAACTGCTAAAAAACCCACTAATTCCATTGCAGCAGGATTAATTCCCATAGCAGCTAAACCAGTATTTCTTGAACGACCATATCGTAATCTAAAAGCACCCTTTTCAGAAGGATAACCTAAAACAGGACGACCACCTATAATATCTTGAATATATTTAGGGGAAGAATCTTCTTCTTCACCCCCTTCTTTTTCATCCTTAGGTTTTTCATGAGTAAATTCTTTTAACCAATCCCAACCTGGCAATCCTAAAGTGTTAGAATATTTAATAATTTTCTTCGCTTTTTGAACCAAACCTTCAATCATAGCAAGAAGTGCCCCACCACGAATATTATTAGTTTCAACTCTTTCTAAATCCTTATGTGAAACTTCAATTGGATCAGTAGCTTCCCCAGTAACTTCAACTGGCATATTACGTGCAACTGTTCTTACTTCCTCAGGAGTCGGAGAATATTGAAGATTAGTTACTTCAGACTCATATAATTCTACTTCTTCAACATATCTTTCTACTTCATCATCAATAGGCTTATAATTACTTAAACCTGTAGCAACTTTAATTTGATCACCTAATAAAACTGCTAACGCTGCCGCTGTACCTCCAGCACTACGGATTGGTCCTGCAAAATAAACAGCTAAATACTTAGTACCATCAAAATTTTCTTTAATACCTACTTTAGCAATCCCTTCTAAAGGAGCTGCAACTACACCTTCAGTTAAAATAGCTAACGCTGTTCTTAAACCTTGATCAGCAAGTTCTTCTCTTTTATTAGCTCCTTTTTCACCTGTTTCTTCAATTTCTTGAGAAGCTATTTCAGAAGCTATTTGAAAAGCAACTTCTTCCCTACTTTTATCATCTTCTAATTCTTTAATACGTTTAGCTACTCCTTCAGGACCAACAAGCCCTTCGACTCTTTCAGCTAAATCCTTAGCTAATGGAATTTCAGTATGTGTTTCAACATCTAATCCTTTGGATCTAGCTTCATTAGCTATATCATATAATTCATGTGTTTCTTGTTCTAGTCGTTCAAAATAATCCATTATATCACTGAATATTAAAGTAAAAAAATTTTGTTATAAAATCTTAAATTAAAATTATGTTATAAAGTATATTGATATTTATTTTTATTTAACTTATCTAATAAAAAGTAGTTGAAAATTAAAAATTTAAAAATTAAAAAAAAATAGTGTGAACTTTTTTTATAAAAAAAGTCTAAAAAAATATTGTTTCTAAAAAATAACTTATAAATTATATTTAAACAGAGTATCTTAAAACGAAACAGAAAATAGCTAATATAATAGTGATTACTACGATGGATTCTGGTGAAACCTTTGGTCCTACACTTTCATCATCAAAATATCTTACTAATCCTGCACCACTCATAGGCATACTCATTTTATCATCTTTTTTTGCCATTAATAACACCTATAATAATAATACAAATTTTTTTGATTAGTTTTTTTATTTTAATAAATGATTTTAAAATAAATTTTAAAAATCATCTTTTCTAATTAATATTAATAATAATTTGTTACTTATCTTATTTAAACTATGAGTTAAAAAATAAAAACAAAATATAAAAATTATTCCCCAATTGGGAATTTAATTGTATATTTTGTTCCATTATCCTTATCAATATTTAAATCTGCATTGATTTGACCAGCTAAACTATAAATTATAGTCATTCCTAAAGAACTAGCTGGACCAACATCTTCAGGCATTCCAATACCATCATCACCAATAACTAAAATAGCATAATCACCATCACGTTTTAAATCTATATTTAAATTACCTTCTCTATCATCAGGGAAAGCATGCTTAGCAACATTAGATAATATTTCATTAATAATTAAACCTAAAGGTATAGAAACATCTAATTTAACTTCTATATCTTCAGCATCAATATTAACAGCAATATTGCTTTTAGAATTTAATGTATTCATATCTCTAACAAAAGAAACTAAAAAACTATTTAAATTCACATGAGCAATATCTTCAGATTCATAAACTTTTTCATGAGATAAAGCCATTGATCTAATACGTTCAGCTGATTTTTCAATAATTTCTTCTTTTGAAGATGTATCAAAACGACCTTCTAAATTTAATAAACTTATAAGGACTTGTAAATTGTTTTTAACATCATGGTGTACATCTTTTAATAATTTTTGTTCCCCTACATATTCTCTAGCCATAACAAATTACTCCATAAACTAAATATTTATCAAATATAATAAATTTATTAAAAAATATTTTATCCTCAAATTAATCCAAAAAAATAAAAAAATTAATAATCAAGGAAAGTTTTTTAAACCTATATAGATTATATTTATCTAACTATTATTATTTAAATTTTAAAAATTTATAAAATTTAAAAAAAAACTTAATTTTTAATAATTTTTAAACAAAATTTATAAAAAAATAATACAAATTAATAAAAATCCTAATAAATTTTAATAAAAAAATCAAAATAATAAAAAACAAAAATATTCAAAAATATTACTGTTTCCACTAATAAAAATAATTATAATAAAATTTATATACAATACAAAAATAAATAATAAAACATAACATAAATTTACAATTATTTTTAAAATAAAATTTAAACAAGGGTAATTAAAGGGAAGGAAAGATAATGTCCAATAAAAAGATTCTTATTGTTGAAGATGAACTCATAACTGCAACAGATATGAAATTCAGACTAGAAGATATGGGTTATGAAATTATAGGAATTGTTTCAGAAGGAAAAAAGGCTATCGAAACAGCTTTAAGCCAAAAACCTGATCTTGTCCTTATGGATGTTGGTCTCAAAGGAGATATGAATGGAATAGAAGCATCACAAGACATATTAGGAGCAGGCATAAATGTTATTTACTTGACTGGACACGATGGTCAAAAAATACTTGAAGAATCTGATTATAAAAATGTAGATGTAATTAAAAAGCCATTTGATGACAACGAATTTAAAAACACAATAGAAGGAAGTATTGGTAAATCAGGAGCAGAAACTGCTGAAAAACCTAAACCAAAACTTCAACAAAAGAAAACAGCACCTGTAACAGAACCTAAAAAACCAGAACCAGTTGCAGATCAAAAAGAAACTATATTAGTTGTTGAAGATGAAATGATTACCGCATTAGATATCAAATTAAGACTTGAAGATTTTGGTTACAATGTACCTGGAACAATAGCTTATGGTGAAGAAGCTGTTAAAAAAGCTGATGAATTTAACCCAGATTTAATTCTTATGGATATAATGTTAAAAGGAGAAATGAACGGTATCGAAGCTACAAAAGAAATACAAAAAACCAAAGATATACCAATCATATTTTTAACTGCAAACACAAATAAAGAAATTATTGAAAATGCTTTAAAAACAACTCCATCAGGTTACATATCCAAACCATTTAATGATCGAGAATTAAAATATATAATAGAAATAGTAATTAAAAAATCAAAAGATTCCAAAAAGTAAATACCTTTTAGGAGATTGTTAAAATCAAAAGCCAATTTAATGATTTAACTCAATATGATAAAGAAACTTTAATAAACTTAGAGGAGTCTTTATTAACTTTAAAAAAGGAATATTTATCTCAAATATATGCTTTCATAAAAGCAGATGATTGTGTGGAAGCATGCCATTTACTCTTAAATTTACAAGATTTAAATATTGAAATCAAAAGATTTCAAGAACAAATTGAAAAAAAATAAGATATAAACAATTTTTTTTAAATCTTTTAAATTACTCTTTTAAATTATTTTTCTGATTCTAAAACAACATCAATTAAAGTATTAAATTTTTCTCTTTTAACTTTTAAATTACCATTTAACTCTTTAACTAAGTTTTTAAGTACTTTAGTTGATAAATCAGATTTCCCATAAATATTAATCACACTTGTTTCAACATTAATGAAAATATCTTCATTAACATTTAAATCAACCCTTATTATAACTTCTTCTTCATGGTATGTTGAAACTTCCCGTATAATATTATCTATAATCTCATTAATTATTAAAGCCATTACAATAGCTGTTTTTCTAGATACAGAAACATTTGCTAAAACTTTAACATTAAAATCAACATTATTTACATTATAAAATTTAATTTGAGTTTTAATAAATGGAGTTAAAACATCCACAAGATTTATTGATGAAATATTTGGAGACTCATGAATCTTTTCTTGAATTATATTTAAAGCATTACGTCTATTTTGATTCTTTTCTACAATAAATTTAGGAGTGAATTCCTCACTATTTAACTCTAAATCTGTTTGATCTAAAATATTATCTAAAATATCTTGAGATTCTTTATGCATCTCTTTAATTGCAATCTCTCTTTGATCTAATTCATTTAATAATTTATGTCTACTTTCATTAATCTCAGTTCTATCTTGAATAAACCCATTTATAGATAAAATTCTACCATTATCTTCATACTTCATCTTTGAATATAAATATAAATATTTAATTTTATCTTCGGCAGTTTTAATTCTGAATTCAGATATAACATCAGTTTTACTTCTAATAGATTTAATCCAAGTTTTTTCAAATAAATTTTTATCTTCAATAATAATATAATCAAACAAATCATATTTAAGGGATTTTGAAGATGGTAAAGACCCCATAATTGTTAAATATTCTGGTGACCAACTAATATCAGTAGCACTACTTTCTTGTTTAAACACTGCAATATTACCTATACTTCTAAGAGTTTGTATTTCATTATTAGTGCTAAATGAAATTTCATTTAATATATTCTGTTTTGTAGTATCTATAGCGGTTAACTGTATAGCCTGATTATTTCTATAAGTCATTGAAGATAAGAAAATTTTAAAAAAACGTTCTTCTCCATTAATTTTAGTTTTTAGTTCTTGATCATAATAAAAAGAATTCCCAGCTCTTAAATTATCAAAAGCTTCTAATAGTTTTGCATCATCTGCACCAGGAAAATCATCCCCGGGTAATATTTCCATATCATCTAATTGTTCTAAAGTTTTGGATACTAAATTAGCAAATGATTTATTTGCATAAACGATTTTATGATTTTGAAAAATACATAAAGCTTCAGATGAAGATTCTAAAACACGTGGAGAAATTTGTTCAAATTGTTTAAATCTTAATTTAGGAGATGATAAGCATATATAAGAGTTTGGTGTTCTAATCATGGTAACTTTAAATAAATGCATTAACACATCATCTTGGAACACAAAGATATCAAATTTACAATCAGAATGCTCTTTAATTGTTTCTAAAACATCTCTAAGGAATAATTCATTGAAAATAGGAAATTCTTCAAAAAAAGGTTCATTAATTTTGATATTAAAATCATGGTTTAAAACTACACGAGATTTTACATTAACATATTGAATTTTATAATCATTATCTTTCAAATCTAAAATGATATTTAAAGATTCAGGTTCAAGACCTTCAGTATTTTCTTTATTAATACCATCAGAATATTCAGAAAATGTTTGTTCATCCATAAACACTTCTCTTGTTTCATTTGAGTTTATGAATTTTAAGATAAATTTAATCATGTTTTAAACCAATTATATTTTTTTATAAATAATATTTTTTATAACTTTGTTTATTTATATAATTTGTTAAAAAAATTAAACCAAAAATATAACTTTTTAAAAATTTTTTGTAAAAAATATAATAATAGTTTAAAATTAAAATTAAAAAAAAGAAATTAAAAATTAAACAGCACAAACCTGCAAAAATATTTAAAGTTGACCCTTTAAAACTAGGTGAGTGTAGGTATCTCCATCATGGGGCTTTTGCCAAAAATATTTAAAGTTGACCCTTTAAAACAGCAGTTTTCATACTCTTAACATATTTTACTATAGGGTCTTTTGCATTTTCACCATGTTCTGCAATAATCTTTACGATTGCACTACCTACAATTACACCATCAGCTATTTTTGAAATGTTTTCTGCCTGTTCAGGAGTATTAATTCCAAAACCAACTGCCGCAGGAACATCAGTAACTTCTTTAATAAGAGTTATAATAGATTTAATATCAGTTTTAATTTCACTACGTACACCTGTAACTCCTAAAGAAGAAACAACATAAATAAATCCAGAAGCATCACTAGCAATCATTTGAATACGTTCTTTAGAAGTTGGAGCAATCATTGAAATAATATCAACATCATGAGAAGATGCAAAATCTAAAATCTCATCTTTTTCATCATAAGGCAAATCAGGTACAATTATACCATCAACCCCTAATTCTTCACATCTAGCAAAAAACTCCTCATAACCATAATAAAAAACAGGATTAATATAAGTTAAAAATACTAATGGAACATCACTATACTTTCTTACTTCTTCAACAATATCAAAAACTTTATCAGTATGCATTCCACCAGATAATGCTCTAATATTAGCATCCTGAATAACAGGCCCTTCAGCAACAGGATCCGAAAAAGGAATACCTATTTCAACCAAATCAGCACCAGAATCAGCCATGGCAAGAATAAACTCAACAGTCTTCTCAGGAGAAGGATCCCCTGCTGTAAGAAAACTTATAAAAGCATTTTCTTTATCAAAAGCATTATGTATCTTACTCATTTAAATCAACCCCCTTATATCTAGCAATAGATGCAACATCTTTATCTCCTCTACCAGAAAGACAAACAATTATAATATCATCTTTACTCATTTCACCAGCAATTTTTTTCACATAAGCCACAGCATGAGCACTTTCAATTGCAGGAATAATACCCTCCATACGAGATAAATATTCAAATGCCTCAACAGCTTCATCATCAGTTATTGAAACATACTCTGCTCTCTTAATATCATTCAAATAAGCATGTTCCGGACCAATACCAGGATAATCAAGCCCTGCAGAAATGGAATAAACTGGAGAAATTTGTCCGTAATTTCCTTGACAGAAATAGGATTTCATACCATGAAAAATACCAATTTGACCTTTAGCAATAGTAGCAGCATGATAAGGAGTATCAATACCTTTACCTGCAGCTTCCACACCAATCAATTTAACATCATCATCAATAAAATTATAAAAAGAACCCATAGCATTACTTCCCCCACCAACACAAGCAACAACCGCTGTTGGAAGTTTATTTTCCTTCTCCAAAATTTGTTCCTTAGCTTCTTTACTTATCACACTTTGAAAATCACGAACAATCATTGGAAAAGGATGAGGCCCCATAGTTGAACCAATAACATAATGAGTATCAGAAATCCTAGAAATCCAGTTTCTAAAAGTTTCATTAACTGCATCCTTTAAAGTCATTGTTCCAGAAGTAACTGTATTAACTTTAGCCCCTAACAACTCCATACGAAAAACATTCAATGCTTGTCTTTCAGTATCTTCTTTACCCATGAATATTTCACATTCCATATCTAAAAGAGCAGCAGCTGTAGCTGTAGCAACCCCATGTTGCCCTGCACCAGTTTCGGCAATAACTCTAGTTTTACCCATTTTTTTAGCTAATAAAATTTGACCTAAAACATTATTTATTTTATGAGCACCAGTATGATTTAAGTCTTCACGTTTTAAATAAACTTTAGCTCCGCCTAAATCTTCAGTAACTCTTTTAGCATAATATAACAAAGAAGGACGTCCCGCATATTCTTTTAACAATTGGTTTAATTCCTCTTGAAATTCAGGATCATTTTTATAAAACTCATATTGTTCTTCTAAATTCAAAAGCTCATTCATTAGCGTTTCAGACATATACTGACCGCCATATTCTCCAAATCTTCCTCGACTCACTTCAATAACCTTCCACTCATTTAAAATATTTAATTATTAAGATAAACTTCTCACATTATCAATAAAATTTTTAATCTTTTCCTCATCTTTAACTTTATCAGTTTCTGTACCAGAACTTACATCTACTGCAAAAGGATTAATTATATTAATAGCATCAGCAACATTAGCACTATCCAATCCACCTGCAAGGAAAAATGGTTTATTAACATTTTGGATTAAACTCCACTTAAAAGTCCTTCCACTACCTTTACCACTATCTAACAATAAATAATCAGCATCAGAACTTTCCCATTTAACAATATCCTCATTATCTCTAATTTCTAATGCTTTAATAACTTTTAATTCTTTATCCACTTCAATAAATGAATTTTCTTTTAAAGACTTAATATATTTCTCATCTTCATCTCCATGTAATTGAGCTACTTTAATTGTATTTGATTTAAACAATTCAATAATTTTTTTAGGATTTTCATTAACAAAAACGCCTACTGGAGTAATATCCTCATCTAAGATAGAACTTAAATACATTGCTTCATCTACAGATAAATTACGATGACTTTTTTCAAAAAATACAAAACCAACATAATCTGGTTTATATTTATTAACCATAGCAATATCTTCAGGACGTCTAATTCCACATATTTTAATTTTTGTCAAAAAATAACCTCACTTTAATCAACAGATTTATCTTTAAGATATGCTAATGTAACTGCTTTATCCGAACTAGTCATTAATGTTTCACCAATTAAAACACCATCAACATTATTATCTCTTAATACCATAATATCTTCCCTATTTTTAATACCACTTTCAGAAACAAATAAAATATTCTGGGGAACTAACGGTCTTAAAACAATACTATTAGTAATATCAACTGTGAAAGTTTTAAGATCCCTATTATTAACACCAATAATATTAGCTCCAGATCTTACAGCCATTTCAATCTCTTCTACACTATGAGCTTCAACTAAAGGAGATAATCCCAAACTTTTAGCTATTT
Organism: Methanobacteriota archaeon; assembly: GCA_023440975.1. Classification (GTDB taxonomy): domain Archaea; phylum Methanobacteriota; class Methanobacteria; order Methanobacteriales; family Methanobacteriaceae; genus Methanobrevibacter_A. The sequence goes on from JAEZRD010000067.1 coordinate 70,968, forward strand.
TAATATATTTTTCAAGGGTTATTTCATCAAGAATAGCACATATAAGCAATACAGCAGAAGCTCCGAGTATTTTTGCTTCATAAATCATATAACTATCTACAACAAAATCTTTACGAAGAACAGGGATACTTACATTCTTAACAATATTTTTAATATAAGAATCCTCCCCCATAAAGTAATAAGGTTCTGTTAAAACAGATATAGCTGATGCACCTGCATCTTCATATTCTTTAGCTATTTCAACTGGATTAAAATCTTCACTTATTATTCCTTTAGAAGGAGACGCTTTTTTAACTTCACAGATAAAGGACATATCATCTGATTTTAAAGCTTTTTCAAAAGGAAACCCTGTATCAGAACTTAATAACTCAGCTTTTTCTTTAATCTCATCAAATGACACATCTTTCTTTTTTTTATTGATTCTTTCTACAGTTTTATCTGCAATTTCATCTAAAATCATCTTAAAAATTCTCCCAATAAAAAAATCATCATGAAAAATTACTTAAAATATTTATTTTCATTAATTATCTATTTTATTAGATAATTTTATAAATTGTTCTAATTGCTTTTTAGCTACACCAGTATCAATTAATTCCTCTGCCATAACAACACCCTCTTTTAAAGAAGAAACTTTACCCGCCACATACAATCCAGCAGCAGAGTTAATAACTACAGCATTTCTTTTAGGGCCTTTTTCCCCATCTAAAATTGATTGTGTAATTTTAGCATTAAAATCCGGATCTCCACCAACTAAATCATCTTTAGAACATCTTTCAAAACCAAAATCTTCAGGTTTAATCACATATTCAATTATATCATCATCTTTAATTTCACAAACTGTAGTCGGAGAACTAACACTAATTTCATCTAATTTATCTTGACCAAAAACAACTAAAGCCTTTTTAACACCTAAATTATGTAAAACCTTAGTTAAAGGTCTAACAAGAGATTCATCATAAACTCCCATTACTTGCATTGAAGCACCTGCAGGATTAGCT
>JAEZRD010000115.1 GCA_023440975.1 Methanobacteriota archaeon
ATTATGTGAGTTTTATATGTTTATAAAAAAAACTTTTTTCCCTGTAAAATTTGCATTTTTATTTTAAAAGAGAAATAATTGCTAAAAAAAATTATCAAAAATTATAGATTATTTATTTTTAAATTAAATTTATTAAATTAAATATTACTATCCCAAAAAAAAAATAAATTATTAAAATAAAAATATCTAAAAAAATAAATTTTTTTAGCATTATAACTTCTTTTTTTTTAAAAAATTACAATTTAACTCATTTTTAATAAAAATTTTAATTTAAACAATTATATTTAACCCATAACTTTTTTTATTTAAAAAATCTTTTAAAAAAAAGCATAATTCAATCTTAGATTAAATAGTAAAATATATTAATAATTATTGAATATAATTAGGAATATGTGATTTTATATGTTAAAAATATAATTTTTTACCTATAAATTGCATAATATCATAAAAAAAATGAGATAAATTTTGGGATTTTAATAATTAAAATAATTTTTAATCTTTTAGAATTTTTATTTTTAAAAAAAATGAAACAAAGAAAAGTAATTTAAGAAAATAATTAAAATAATTTTTTTTGTCAACTCTCCATATAAGAAAAAATAAAAAAATAGAAATTCAAAAAAGAATAAAAAAAAGAATTTTAAAATTACTTATAAAATTCTATAAAATTTAATCTCATATATTTTATGATTTTCCAATTTCTTTTAATATTTTTTCTACATTTTCTATAATATTTTTCATTTAATTGACTTTTTATTATATTCTCAATGTATTAATGTAAAATTTGATTCTAATTCCTCTTTTTTTATCACCTATTTAATGTGGGTGGTTATAGTGCAATGTTTTTCACATATTTTAAGTGCATATATTATTATATCAATATTACCTCCATAAATTAATAAACTTTTAAATATATTTTAATTTTAATCAATTGAATAATAATTTTAATGTATTGTAAATTATTCAGAGAATACTTGTAAATTAAAGCCCATTACAACTCCAACTAAGATTATAAAAGAAATTAAATAGATCAAGAGAATACTCCACAAAAATACCATCTAATTTTTTCTGTCTTAAACTTTTTTATTCATTTAAAATTGTAAATATTATATAATTAATTATTAATATGTTATAAATTCTGTATAAATTCGATTGTAATCATTTAATAAATAGATAAAACTATAAATTAATTATAGAAAAGTTCAAATACTTAAAATTATAATAAATAATTTTAGAAAATATCAAAATGTAAAAAAGGGGAAATGGTATGGAAAGAAATAAATTACTTATTTTAAGATAAATTCGATTTAATATTCAGTTTGATTATGAAAGCTATGATTCAAGTACTCAAGCAGATACTTTTCTTAAAAGAAGATAGTAACTATGAGTAAGTGTATATGTGGTTAAATTTTATTATTTATATTAAAGATTTTTTTTTGGGGTGAAAAATTTTATGGATGGTGGAGATTTCTGGATAGTTTTCTTTGCTGTTATAGCAGCTATCCTATTTTTAATGTATTGTTAATATTATAATTTTTTTTTTTTTAATGGAATTTGCTTTAAAAATAATTATATTCGATTAATGTAAAACATTTCAATGAATATTTAAATAATAGAATAAATAAAATAAAATTAAACAGTATAATAAGGGGATTTCATTTAAAATGTATACATTAATATATGAATCAGAAGATTTAGAATTTGAAACTAAATTAGAATTTTCTAATTTTGAAGAATTATACCAAAAAGATTTAAAAACTCAAAAAGTAGAAGAATTACCTAATACCAGTTTATATAATAATTTAGGATTTGGAATTTTAATTTTAAAACCTTATAATAATGACTTTCTAATTTTATATTCAACAAATAAAATGCTATTCCAATATTTTAATCTAGATTTATCAGAATATGCAAAAGGTAAAATTTATGGAGAAATATTCCCTAAATTCAAATCATTACACTCATTTAAAAGATTTAATAATGCATACAATAATAATATCCGAATAGATAGTAAATATAAATTATACAAAGATGGTAATCTAATTTTTTCATCAAGCCAATTTTGTATAAGACAAAATGATCTTTTATATATCTTTTCTAAAAATGATACTGATAAAGTTTTAAATGAAATAAAATCAAAAAGATTAACATAAAATTTCAATCTAATTCAAGAATCAAGTAAAATAAGTATATGTGAATATGAAAATGGAAAATACACATTTACAAGTGAAATTTATAATATACTTGGAATAAAAGTTGAAGATTATTCTGATGATGTAGATATTGTAGCAGAACATATTATTCCGGAAGATAGATGGATCTGGTCTAATGGTTGGAATTTATCACAAAAAACTCCTGAATCACAAGTAACTTACAGATTAATTAATGCAAATGAAGAATTAATTTATCTTAAAGTCCATAATAAAGCAATATATGATGAAAATGGTGAATTAATACGTGTCATAGCATTATTACAAGATGTTACTCATGAAATATTAACTAAACAAGAAGCAATTGATTTACAGAATAATTTAAATGTTATTAGTGATTTTAGTAAAATATTTATAGGTCAATTTCAAAATGACCAGTATACTTTTACTAAAGAAGTTTGTGATATTTTAGAAGTAAGTTCAAAAGATTACACAGATAATGATTTAGCAAATCTTATTATCCCTGAAGATTATGATGAATTTAAAGAACAAATCAATAATTTGTCACCTGAAAATCCCACAATTCAGTATATTCTCAGATTTAAAACTCCAAAAGGTAAAATTAAATATATAAATACATTTAGTAAAGGATTATTTAATTATAATGGTAAATTAATTAAAATTACTGGTTTTAATCAAGATGTAACTGAAGAAGAAATTAATAAACGAAAATCTGAAAGATTAACTGAGAATTTCTCAATTATTGAAAGTTTTAGTAAAACTTTTATTTGTGAATATGAAAATGGAAAATACACATTTACAAGTGAAGTCTATAATATACTTGGAATAAAAGTTGGAGATTATCCTGATAATGTAAATGTTATTGCAGAACATATTATCCCTGAGGATAAACATTTATGGGATAATGCAAATAAAAATTTAAGTCCAGAAAATTCAGAATTCAATATAACATATAGAATCTTAACAAATTCTGGAGATTTATTATATATTTTATCCTATACAAAAGGATTATTTAATAGTGAAGGTGAATTAATTAGGCTTGTTGGTATATTACAAGATGTTACTCTTGAAACATTAGCTAAAAAAGAAGCTATGGTATTAAAGGATGATTTAGAAACTATTCAAAAAACTAGTAAAATTGTTATTGCCAAATTTAAAAATGGGGTTTACTCTTATACTGATGAAATTTATGATATATTAGAAATTAAGAAAGAAGATTACCCAACTGATGTGGATTTAATAGAATTATTCGTTCTACCTGATAAGAAAGGTGATTTTAACGAACAAGTTGAAGAGATTTCACCAAGTAATCCTGAAACTTACCGTATCAGTACTGTTAAAACACCAACAGGTAAAATCAAATATTTAGAAGGTTATTTAAAAGCTAAATTTAGTAAAAAAGGTGAATTTATAGAACTTGTTGGTTTCATACATGAAATTACAAATCGTATTGAAAGAGAAAGAGAGTTAGAGCAATTATCAGAAGATCGTAAAATTCTCCTTCAAGAAGTTCATCATAGAGTTAAAAATAACTTGCAACTTATTTTAAGCTTTTTAAGTATTGAATCACGTTATTCTAAAGATAATCCTGAGTATGTTTTAGAACAGACACGTAATCGTATTAAAACTATGGCTTTAACTCATGAAGAAATATATAAATCACAAAATGTTTCAAGTATTAACTTACAAGATTTCTTAACAACAGGAATAGAGAACCTTTTTAATATTTATACACTAAATACAGTTAAACTAAATTTAGATATAATTCCTGTTGATGTAGATATTGATACAGGTATACCTTTAGGTTTACTTACAAATGAAATTGCATTAAATACTATTAAATATGCTTTCCCTGATGATGGTAAAGGTAATTTTTACATGAATTTAGTTGAAAATGAGGATAATTTGATTTTAAAAGTTTGGGATGATGGTATAGGGTTACCTGAAGGTGTTGATTTATTTACAAGTAATAGTCTTGGTTTTATGATAATCCGTAATTTAAGTCAACAAATTGAAGCTAAATTATCTGTTTTAGAAGAAGAATCTGGTTTTGGTATAAAGTTAATAATTCCAAAATAATTCTAATTTTATTTTTTATTAAATTTATAGGAACATGTGCAACTGTCTTTTATAGAAGTGATTATGGTTTGTTTTGCATCTAATATTTCTTCAATATCACTTATACAACTTAAAATATGATCACTATCATATTCGTATAAGTAAAAACCTTTAATTGTTATTTCACTTTCATCTTCATTAATTTCATAATCGAAATTTTTAATAAATGGACAGTTAAGATTAATATATTCTTCTAATCTTTTTTCTTTTTGTTCATCTAATTTTTTATTAGTCATGTTATTAATTTTCCCTGATTTATACTTTTTTGTTTAATTTGAAGATTAATGTTATTTTATTATTTAGATTAATATAAGTTTCGTATTCTGCATTTAAAATTTTTTCTAAGTTTGGAACATCGTTTAGGGTTGATTGGATATTGGGTAAATCTCCTTTTCCGATTAGTAAAACTTTTTCTTCGTCATCACTAATTTTGTGGGATAAATTTTTTAATCCTGGTTGTGATTTATTTGTATATTTTATTAATTCCTGTCTTGTTTCTGGTTTTAATAGTTTTACAGATTCCATATTTTATACCCCTCCTAAATATTTTTTTTTTAATTAATAATTAATTATTGTTTTTATTATATAAAATAGTTTCTATCATTAGGAAGTAAAAAAATTGTTTTTTTTTTTAACTTATAATTAAAATTAATTTAAAAAAAATTGATAAATTAGTTTAAGAATAATGTATAATTTTATCAATACAAATAAAAGAAGAACTAAAAATTATAAAAAGA
>JAEZRD010000040.1 GCA_023440975.1 Methanobacteriota archaeon
GAGGACATTACTAGTGCATACCTAGAACTTGTAAAGAAAGTTTACAATGAAGGGGAAGATGTGAAAGATGAAAGAGGATCTGATACACGAGAATTACTTCATGTAGTTACAAATATAAGCAACCCTACAGGAGATAATTATTTCCATATTAATGTGCCTATATACGAAACTATAGAATCACCTAAAGGTACATTTTGGACTGGTGAACGATTAGAAAAGTATTGTAAGGAATTCACTAGCTCAGATCGTAAAGGTTTTATTTACACTTATGGTAATCGTTACCGTGGATGGTTCAATACAGATCAAATACAAGTAGCTATTGACAGATTGAAAAATTGTGCGGAATCTAGAAGAGCTATTAGTGTTACTTGGGATCCTAGAACAGATACTATAAATGATGAAGTTCCTTGTATGATTTTTGTTGATTTTAAAATACGTGACGGGGTACTTTATACTGCTGCTACTTGGAGAAGTCATGATATTGCTGGTGCATGGTATGCTAATGTTGTTGGTTTAACTTATCTTGCTCAATATGTTGCAAGTGAAATTGGTAATGTTGAAGTTGGTCCTATTACAGTTTTTAGTATTAGTGCTCATATTTATCATAATGATTTGAAAATGGCAGAGCAATTATTAAAAGATAATGATATTTAGATTATATTTACTTTTTTCAATTTGAAATACTTGGTAGATGGGCGTGAATAATTTATATTTTATTGAAAATGGAGTAAATAGTTAGTTACATGTACATGTAGTTATATCATTTTAATGTTTTCTCTAATTTTTAATAAGTTCATGACCTATTTTTTATTTTTATTCTAATTTTTAGTTATTCCTTATAAAACTACTTATAAATTATCAATATAGTTAATATTTACATTTAAAGTTATATTATAGCTAAAAATTGGCTAAAATTCTTTTTTATTTTATTTAACCAATAGATTACTATATAAATAGCTAAAATAGATTTTTTATGACGTTTTTATTAGTTTTGTTTTAAAGTGTTAAAACAATAATATATTTTTTAGTTATAGTAATATTTATTTTAAATAGTACTTTTTAAGTTTTTAGTAATACTAAATAATAGTATTAAATAATTAATTATTAGTAATACTATTTTTTAAAAATTTTTTAGTAATAAAAAGTTAGTGTAGAGTAATACTTATTAAAAGTAATACTTTTTATGTTAAAAGTATTAAAATTAGTGGATTTGAAGTAAATTTATAGTTTCAGTAAAAATTTAGAATAAGTAATAAAATTAATAAAAAACTAGTTATGAGTAATACTTTTCTATTTTTATCTCAATAATTTTCATTACTAGAAAAGTAATAAAGTAAAGTATTTGAGTAATACTTACTATTAAGTAATACTTTTAAAATTTTTAGTATTAAATATAGAAATTATTACTTAAATTCAAAATATTATTATTTATAAATTTTGTTTTATATTAATAGAATAGTTTTAATAAATGAAAATAGTTTGTATATATTAGAATAGTTTGTTACTTATAGAATAAATAGGTCGAAGTGAACATAATTATGTAATCGAAATTGAGATCAATTATACTAAAAGCGACAAACCCTTTTTTCTAAAAAATTAAAGAAAATACAAAAATGGTGTAAGTTACCCTATATGTAATACTTTTTTTATAGTATTTTTGCTATACTTTTTTCATCACTTTTACTTTTGTCGCTATACATCGGTATAACGACAATAAAACTCAAAAAACATAAGAAAAAAACACCAAAAAAATTTAACAAAATAATTATTTCACATATTAGAAAAAAATATAATTAATTAAAAAAAAGTATGAGAAAAATAGAATAAAAAAAAAGATAAAAAATTTAAAAATAATCTACCAAATACTATTTATTTTTTAATTGTAAGAATATCATCTAAAGCAAGTCTAGTAGAAACTATTTTATTAATTTCATCATCACTTTCATAACCAAGTGCTATACCCATAACAATTTCTTCATCATCCGGTACATCCATGTACTCTCTTATAACATCTGGATATTTCACAATTTCATATGCAGGAATAGAATCAACGCCTAAGTTTTTAGCTGCAAGCATTAATATCATTCCAAAGGCTCCAAGATCATAAGTTGACCATTCAGTATGCCCCTCATTAAGGGTTAAATATATTAATGCAGGTGCATTAAACAATAGTTTATTAGTTTCCTTGAAATATAATATTTCTGAATCATTTGTTAAATCAGCAATATAATCCATGAAATCTGCCATGTTCTTTTGTCCTCTGAATGAAAAATCAGTTCTATGTCCTGTTGGCATATCCGGTGCACTATTCACTTGTTGTGCATATTTTGATTCCCATTCACTTTTAATCTTTGATAAAGTTTCACCTGTTGCTATGTACACATTCCATGGTTGACTGTTTTCCCATGATGGTGTTCTTTCTGAGAGTTTTATTATTTCTCTTAGAATTTCTTCAGGTATTTCATCAGGTTTAAAATCTCTTACTGAGTGTCTTTTATTTATTGTATCCTCAAATTCCATAATTTTCACCTCTTATTTAATCAATCATCTTCAAATTTAAAACAAGTACTAACCTTTTTAGTATAACAGTTGTTACAGTTTTGACAACGTGATACTCCTTTTCCATTCTTTTTCCAATCTATTAAGAAGTCTTTTTGAGCAGTGAATGGTTTTGCCATTGAAAAGAATTCTACATTTGTAGAGTTTAAGATTTCATTCATTAAACTCATATCTCTTAATGTTCCACCTAATATGATTGGTAATTTGACTTCATCACTTAAATTTTCTGAGTAAATGAAGAATGGATGCTTATTACTTTCATCTTTACTATATGAAGATATTGTACGTGAGGTTATTTGTATACTGTCTGCACCATATTCTTCAAGTAACTTACACATTTGGATACTTTCATCTTCAGTTATTCCACCTTTCCGGACATCATTTGGGTTGATTCTACAATTTATATGTAAGTTATAATTCTTTTTAATTACTTTTATGATTTCAAG
>JAEZRD010000004.1 GCA_023440975.1 Methanobacteriota archaeon
GCAATATACTTACCCTATTGTATAAGATTCAATTCAAAACAAGCACCAGAAAGATACATTGAACTAGCAAGTAATTTAGGATTCCATGGAAATGATGAAGAAAAAATAAATCAATTAATAAATAAAATCTTCGAATTAAACCAAACATTCAAGATTCCTCATAGTTTAAAAGAATATGGTGTGCAATATGATGAAATCATGGATAATGAAGCTGAATTAAAAGATAAAGCTTTAGCTGATGGATGCACAAGTAATAATCCAAGAAAAATCCAAGATGATGATATAATGTTACTTCTAAAAAATATTTATGAAGGAAATGAAGATTTCTAAATCTTCATACTTATTATTTTTTTTGTAAAAAAGTTTATATACTTATTAAATTTAAATATATTATATAATGGTGATGAAGTTCACCTTATAACTGCCAGAACTATTTTTAATTTTAACTTTTCTGGATAATGACTTCTACAATTAAGAAAACAATTATCTTTTTTTTATTATAATAAAAAAAGGGAATAAAGTAAAAAAATATTGTTTTTATGGTTTTAAGTAGAAAGTTTTAAGTTTTTAAAAAAAAATTTGGCAGTAAAAATTGAATCCAGAAAAAAAATTAGTTTTATAAATAAATTTCTCTAAAAAAAATAAATTATAATGATTTAATATTTTAGGATTTCAATATATTATTACACTTTTTTTTTAAATAACTTAATTTAATTTCCACATAAATCATTAAAAATGGTATTTTCATTGCCTTTTTTTTATTATAAAAAAAATTAGATTCTTTGTTTTCCTTTTTAAATAAAAATAAATTAAATTATAAAAGGAGAAAAAATAAGATGAGTAATTTATGGAAAGATCTCAAACCAGGTGAAAACATACCTGAAAATGTATATACAATAGTAGAAATTCCAAAAGGCTCCCGTAACAAATACGAGTACAATAAAGAAATGGAAGCCTTTGAAGTAGATCGTGTATTATATTCTCCAGTTCATTATCCTGCTGATTATGGTTTCATACCACAAACCACTTATGATGATGGAGACCCTATGGATATAATAGTACTTATGGACCAACCAACATTCCCCGGTTGCATAATCAACTCCCGTCCAATTGGTTTAATGAAAATGATTGATACTGGTGAAAAAGATTATAAAATATTAGCTGTACCTGTAGATGATCCACGCTTCAATGAAATAAATGATATTAGTGACTTACCAGAACACATACCTAAAGAAATAGGTCATTTTTTCACTGTATATAAAAATTTACAAGGTAAAAAAGTTGAAATCCTTGGATGGGAAGATGCTGAAAGTGCTAAAAAAGAATTAATCCGCAGTATAAACTTATACAAGGAAAAATATTTATAAAAAAAGTTTATCTTCAATTATAACTGGAGAATATTGTTAATTAAGTATAGGTGATGAGGTCCACCTAATTTTTTTATAAAACCGCAAAAATTAATTATTTGCTGATGACTTCTATTTTTTGATAAGTGTTGATTATAAAGATAAAAATCCTTTAATAATTCTATAATTTAAAAGATTTAACCTTTAATCCTTTGATTAAAATCTTTTATACTATTCCACATTCCCAAAAAAACTAAATTAGAGTTTTTAGGATTAAAGTCTCTTTTAATTAACCTTATCTAAATTTTTATTATTATTTTTTTTTTTATAGGAGAATAAAAGAATGGCAGCAGATATATTTCCATTAATCTTAGGATTAATGATTTTAGTAGCTAGTTTAATTTCAACACGTGCAGGAATAAGTGTAACAATTATTGAAATTTTACTAGGAGTAATAGTTGGAAATTTAGGATTTTTCCACCCTGAAAGTTGGATGTTATACCTTGCAAGTTTTGGAGGAATACTCTTAACATTTCTTGCAGGAGTAGAAATAGATGTAAAATTAATGCAAGAAAATTTTAAAGAAAGTTTCCTAATAGGATTTTTATCATTCTTTTTGCCTTTTCTTGCAGTTTTTGTTTTAACATATTTCGGTATTGGTTGGGGGTTAAATCCAAGTTTATTAACAGCAACAGCATTAAGTGAAACAAGTATAGCAGTAGTATACTCTGTATTAACAGAAAGAGGATTATTTAAAGAGAATTTAGGTAAATTAATCATGGTTGCAACATTTATAACTGACATGTGTACTGCGATTGCATTAAGTGTGCTCTTTACTAAATTTGACATTTACACTGTAATTTTTTATGTGGTATCTGTTGCAGTGTTAATACTTGCATATTATTATAGTGATTATATTTTTGAAAATGAAAAATTACGTAATAAATTAGCAGAAATTGAAATAAAGTATATTTTCTTATTATTATTAATATTTATTTTCTTTGCTAGTTTAGGTGGTGGACAAGCAATTTTACCTTCATTTGTACTTGGGGTAATTTTATCCAATCATTTTAGAGAAACTAAAGGTGAAGCTAATGTTAAATCTCGTTTTAAAACAGTAGCATTTGCAATTTTAACTCCTATATTCTTTATTATGGGGGGTATGAAAGTTAGTATTCCTTTAATTATTTCAGCTATTGGAATTTTTATAGTAATATTTGTGCTTCGTCAATTAAGTAAGTTTATAGGTGTCTTTTATGTTAGTAAATACTACTTAAATTCTAATTATACTTACTTAACTATGATGATGAGTACAGGTTTAACATTTGGTTTAGTAGCTGCATTATTTGGATTAAACTCTGGATTAATTAGTCAATTAACATATAGTATATTAACTGG
>JAEZRD010000056.1 GCA_023440975.1 Methanobacteriota archaeon
CCATTATACAAAAAAAATTTAGATTGGAACATTTTTTTTTTCATACAAATATATTTTATTATTAAATTATAACAACTCTATGGGAGAATACTGTAAATTATGAATGAAAATATAACAAAAGACAATAAAATCGAAAAATTAATAAGTCATCCAAAAAGAAGCATCATAGGATTAAGCATACCTATGATAATATCCCTACTCTTAACTATTGTGAATAATATTGCAGATGCAATGTGGGTAAGTGGATTAGGAGCAAACGCCCTAGCTGCTATTGGAATAGTAACACCATTATTCATTATAACAATTGGTGTGGGAGTAGGTTTAACTGCTGGTGTAAATTCATCTGTAGCAAGATTTATAGGAGCAGGGAAATTTAAAGAAGCTGGAAACAGTAGTGTGCATGGATTAATATTAAGTGTAATAGTCAGTATAATCATACCCTTACTAATAATCATATTTATGAACCCAATAATTTGCATAATAGGAGGAGCCAAAGTATTAACACTTGCAAGAGAATACTGCTTCTGGATAATGCTAGGAAGCTTCTCAGTAATAATTACAAATGTTTTCAGTGGAGTATACAGATCTGAAAATAAAAGATTAAAATCAACAGCACCACTAGCAGTATCTGCAATACTAAACATTATACTTGATCCAATATTCATATACCCAAGTGTAAACCTTGGAATAATCATTCCAGGATTGAACTTTGGAGTAGCTGGGGCAGCAATAGCAACAGTATTAGCAAATATTATAGGATTACTCATTTATTTATACTGGACATACATTAGAAATGACACCACAATAGATATGAGAACTTATCATAGAAGCAGAGCAATATATAAGGATATTACTGATGTAGCAGTTCCTGCAAGTATGGAGCAAATTTTAATGTCCATTTTCAGTATGGTTATAAATGTAATTCTTGTAATGGTTGCAAGCACAACTAGTGTTGCAATTTTCACAACCGTATGGAGAATTGTTAGTATTGGTATAATGATTCCTGTAGGAATTGGTACTGGTGCAATAAGCATTTTTGGGGCTTTATATGGTGCTAAAATGTTTAAAAAGATTATGGAAATGTTCAAATTCACCCACATAATTGGTTTTATTGCAACATTTGCAGTAGCAGCTTTAATAGTATTAAGTTCTAATCAAATAGCATTGCTTTTTGGTGGTGCAGGATTAAACACAGAAATAGCCCAAGTAACTGTATTATTATCTGCTTATGTTGTTTTCAGTAGTTTAAGTATAATTTCAGGTTTCATATTCCAAAGTTTCGGTAAAGGATCCTACAGTCTGTTCTTTACATTATTAAAACAAATCATTTTAACAATTATTTGTATATTCTGTTTTATTTCATTAAAGGATACAGGAGTTTATTATGGTATTATTCTTGCAAACTTTATTGGTGGAATAATTGAAATTGCATTTGCATACTTCTATACTAGAAGGTTATTAAATTATTATAAGAATAATTTTGATGAAGTTGAAACTTCAATTTAATAATCTTTTTTTATATTTTTTCTTTTTCTTCAGAATCCAATTATGTATTTTTAATTAACACTTAATAAAACTAACTATTAAAATAAGAAAACCCTGTAATTTAAAAAATATTATTTTTCAAATGCTCTTGGATTAATCCTTTATATATTAGAATACTATTTTTATTTATGTGAAAGTTAAATTTTAAGAATTGTAATGTTAATCAATATCTTGCTGATATTTTCCAAATTTTAGATCCTTTTTTCTTAGTAATTTGGAGTGTAAATATTTTGTCGTTATACACAGCTATTACGACAAAACAGTGAAAATTAAAAACCTTAGAAAACACCATTTATCATAAACTATATATACACTCAGCCAAGTCAAAACACTATTTTCTTTAAGGTTTAACTAAGCCACCCCAAAACATCGATTACATGAAAACATACATATCGAAAGGGAGAAACAAAACCCAAAAAAAGAAGAAAATACTAATAAAAAAAAATAATAAAAATTTTATTCATAAACAAAAAGATCATCAAAATCTGCATCATCATTAAACTTATAAATAAACTTAAAAAAATTTTTAGAAGAAACAATATCCAAAAAAGTAATAGGCATCTTCTCTTCAAAAACTTTTATACCACCCATAGCAGAATCAGAATTAAGTTTATACATATAACCACAAAACTCAACTTCTTTACCACCATCAGTAATCTCATAAGTAAAATCAGAAATATGCTTATGATTAGTAGCAATATAATCTTTCAACCATTTATCTAATTCATCATTAAAGCGAATTCTATGAGCCATAAGATACACCCAAAAATATCAATTAATATTTTATAATAAAAACTATTTATAATTTACTAATGAACACATATACTAAGATTAAAGAAATATTTAAATCTTTTATAATGGGAATTTAATTCTAAAATGAGCACCTTTATCCGGTATTATACTAGCTTCTCCATCAATTTGTTGAGTTAAACTTTTAATTACAGTCATACCTAAACCATTACTTGATTCAAAATTAAAACCTTCAGATAAACCCTCTCCATCATCATATAAATCAAGAACACCCATATTATTGTCTTTTACAAATTTCATGTAAAAGTTACCTTCATCTCCTTTAGGGTATGCATATTTTATTGTATTATTAATTATTTCTGTTAAAATTAAACCTAAAGATACTGATAAATCTAAATCAACCATTACAGATTCTAAATCCTCTTCTAATTTAATTTCACTATTATACATTACTAATAATCCTTTCGCTATATCTGGAAGGTAATCCTTAATATTTACTTCTGTATAATGTTTTGAGGTGTATAGTTTCTCATGTAATGTAGACATGTAATTTAAACGTGCCCGAGTATCATGTAATACACTATAAGGATCATCAGCATGAAACCTTAAATCTAAATTAAGTAAGCTTAATATTATTTGGAAATTATTCTTAACTCTATGATTAACCTCTTTTATAAGCATATCTTTTTGATATAACTCCCACATTCGACTTGTTATATTAGTTACTGTTAAAACTTTCCCTAAAGATTTTTCTTCCTCAAGGATGCTTGTTTTTTTAACTTCTAACCATAAATTATTATATTTAAAATCATATAATTTCTCATCATTATTATTATAGAAATCTAATAAACCTGGGAATTCTTTAAAAACTTGATTTGCATTTTGATTAACTTGATTTTTTGTAATTCCAATTAGTTTACAAGCATTATTCACTCCATATAAGATGTTTTGATTATTGAAACTTAAGATTCCAATATTCATATCTTCAAGAGAAATCTGATTTACTTCACCTACAAGATCAAATGCATCATAGATAGGTACTGCTATGGAAAAGAATATGAATACAATTGTATAAGCTAATACTGCAAAACTGAATCCAGGATAAATTGGAGTGAATGCTAATATTACTACTATTTGTGCAATTATTGCTGATATTAAAGCTATTAAGTAACTTTTTCTATAAATTTTAGATCCTTTAATTGTTGTTATTAATAGCATTATTGTACTGGTTAATAGTAATATGTACTCATAAAAATAGATTGATTTGTAAATTATAGTTCCAGTGTAAGAGAATTGTAATTTATATGGAACATTAGTTGGTAAACTTATGTTTGTAAAATACCAGTGAGTTAGGGGATTTGTAAAAGCTATTATACATGCTATTCCTGATATTAGGAGTAATGGTATTTTAATTTTATTTGATATGTCTTTTTCTTCATGTGTTAGGGAATATACTAAGAATAACCACATGGGTGCTAGAAATAGATAACCTAATGCACTTAATTGTCCAAATAATGATTTGATTATGAAGGGTGTTGTTAAACATTCTATTCCTTGGAATAAACTATCAAAAAAGTAGAATAGTGCTACGAAAAATAGGTAGTAATATATTTTATTATCTCTTCTTTTGTAGGAGTAATACATTATGAAAATTGCTAGTATGCTTCCAAGCATTAGAATAATACCAAAGGTATTTAGTTGAAAAAACATTTTTTTTATCCCTGTTATTCCAAATTTTCTTTTTGGCAATTTATTTTTTATTATTTAATGTTTATTTTGTTTTTATCTTTAATGAGATATTAATTTTTCTATAGATTATTATGTTTTTTTTATGAGGTTTTATAATTTTTTTTAAACACCCTTAAAGTAATACTTTTAATTTATAAAGTATTATAATTAATTAGTATTATTCTTAACTTATTAAGTATTACTAAAAAATTATATTAATATTTTTAATAAAAAAAGTAATAATTTAAATTTAATATTACTAAATATTAAAAAAGTAATAAATAAATAGATTAATACAAAAAAATAAAAAAGTAATAAAACAATTAATACAAAACACCAAAAACATAATAAAAAAAACATTAAAACTCACATAAAAAAAATAACACCCAAAAAAAATGAAGAAAATACTAAAAAATAACAACACCATATATATGCAACAAGCACAAAATATAAAAATTGGTTAAAAATAAAAAAAACCAGTAATGTAAAGGAGGGGATATTACACAATTATTTTAAAGGCAAAATATATACATTAGTGAAATCTAATCTAGATTGTTTTCGGATTCTTTAATTAATAAATGGGGCGAATAGGTTTCAACAATATAACTATACATTCTTCTTTCCTTATTTAAAAAAATAAACCTCTAAATAATTTATAACCTTTACAGTACTGCTTTATAAAAAAAATATAACAAAAAAAGTATTTATTATATTTTTAATATAAAAATTATTTTACTTAAGTTTTATTTTAAGAGAAAAATAAAAAATTACATAATAAAAGATTAATACAATTTATTCTTATA
>JAEZRD010000075.1 GCA_023440975.1 Methanobacteriota archaeon
TGTGGATATATTTTTTAATTCCACCACAGATTCAGAAGGCATAACCAAAATGGTAGGTTACATACAAGACTTAACTGATAGAATTGAAACAGAAAATGAACTCAAATACTTACTAAATGAAAAAGAATCCTTATTAGCAGAAGTACATGATCGTGTGAAAAACAACCTACAAATAATATTAAGCCTTCTAACATTAAATACTCGAGTAAATCCAGATAAACCAGAAAAAACAATAGAATCAACAAAAAATCGTATAAACAGTATGGCATTAATACATGAACAAATTTACCAATCACCAGATCATGCACATATCAACTTAAAAAACTATATTATTGAGGAATATCAAGAAATATTCAAACAAAACAAAAATATTAAATTAGATTATAATATGGAAAATATATTAATTGATATGGATACTGCAATACCTTTAGGATTAATATTATCCGAAATTATGAACAACACATTAAATTATGCTTTCCCTGAAAATGGTGAAGGAATAGTTAAAGTAAATTTAAAAATGGATGAAGATCAATTAGTAATATTAACTATTGAAGATAATGGAATAGGATTACCTGAAGATGTGAATATTAAATATCCAACTAATTTAGGATTCATGGTAATAAATAATCTTATAACCCAAATTGAGGGATCTATAAGAATATTACCGATTGAAGGAACAGGTTATGAAATAAAATTCCATAACTAATTATTTTTTCTTTTAATGTTTTCTAATGCTCTACCATTAATATAATTCCCTTTATTAATTGTAGAGTTACTCATA
Source organism: Methanobacteriota archaeon (assembly GCA_023440975.1). Taxonomy (GTDB): domain Archaea; phylum Methanobacteriota; class Methanobacteria; order Methanobacteriales; family Methanobacteriaceae; genus Methanobrevibacter_A. The sequence continues at coordinate 782 of JAEZRD010000075.1, forward strand.
CCTTCAATACTCTCAAAGTAGAGTGTATCAGAATCATCATTTAATTTTTCTTGATATAATGTAATTACTTTATTCATGTATTGGGGAGTTGTGAATCTGCAATCTAATGTGATTTCATCTATTCCTAACTCTTTTAACTCATCAAGTTCATCTATTAAACTTAAACAATCATCATTAAAGAAATGGCTTCTATTATTGTAATCTTGGAAGATTTTAAATTTCGCCTTATTTTTCTTTTTATCTTCAAGTACCATGTATTCTCCTGGAGTTAAATCTAGGTCTTTAATTTTTGTCATTTCACCAAAATTATCATTTGTTACCATGATTTCTTGGTTTCCAAAGACTATTAATTCTAAATTACAATTATTTTCTTGTGAGTTTTTAACCATTTCGCAGATTTCTTGTTTACTTAATTCACTTGAGATTGTTAAACCTTTAAATCCTGAATCAGAAAGGATTTTAACTGTATAATTATTCCATACATTAATGTTATGAGCTCCATAAACATTACAATCAAATATTCTTGTTAATGATGGTGAATCTCCCATTACACTTATTATAATATCTTCTTTAGTTAAGTTCTCTAGGATGTTTTTAGCTAAGATTAACTCTTTATCTGAGGTGAATGCTGATAGTACCCAAACTAATTCTTTATCATAACATATTCCTGCAGCATTTCTTAGTAATGATTCTATGTTTTCAAAGTATTCTTCACTTGTTTTATAGAAGAAGCTTGGATCAAAGTATATTTTGTTTACTGGATGTTTACATGCTGCTTTTAATAGGTTGAAGTCATTTACATAAATGTTCATTCCAACATAATCTTTGGTCTGTGTTTTATATGGATATTCTTTTAATTCTTTTTCATATTCTTTGATTTTTAATCTTATATTTTCTGCATCAGTTTCATTTGGGATGTAGTAGTTTAATAATTTTTCACTTGCTTTATCTAGGAGTTCTCTTCTTATTTGGTTTAATTTTCCTATTGGCATGAATAAATCATTTGGGAAGTTTGTTATTTTTATATTTTCAATTATGAAAGAGGTGTTTCCTGTTTTGCTCATTTGTTTTTCTATTGTTTCTGAGGTTATTGGTTTGTTTATTGCTTTTTCAAATGCATCTGTACTTCTATATCCAAATTGTATTGTTTCACCTTCAAGGTTGAAGCTTGCATTAACTACTAATTTATTCTTTTTATTGCAAGTAATGTCCAAGGATAATGGCACATGAGGTTTAACTTGCTCGTTTTTATATTGCTTCTGTTTATCATGTAAAGCTTTACTATAACTTATGTAAACTTCACTACCTACACGTATATCACGAGTAGTTTCAATGAGAACATGATGTTCATCCTGTTCAAGAATACTATCTAAATAAATACCTCGAATCTTATTATGCCATTTAAAACCAATACCATCACCATTAATCAAATGAGGATGCTCAGGATCAGCAAATTCAATATCCACAAGTTCACCATCAATACTAACAATCTTTCCAAGATATAACCCTTGATGGAAACTAGATTCACGACCCATAACCTCCCAAGGCTCATCATTCAAAATATAACCATTAGTATAATACCGATTAAAAGTTAAATCCAAATCTCTTTGAAGACTTTTCAATAAATCCCCATTATCATCTTCATCTAAATGATCTATCATAGTACGATAAGTATTAACTACAGTTGAAACATAATCATCACTTTTAAGTCTTCCCTCAATCTTTAAACTATAAACTCCAGCATCAGAAATACTTTTCAAATCACGGAAAACAGCCAAATCATGAGTACTAATTAAACAACCATTACCTACACTATGATTATGATACTTAAGCTTATACTGACTTCTACAAGGCTGCGCACAAGCACCACGATTAGCACTACGTCCAACAATAAAACTACTCATATAACAATCCCCACTAATACAATAGCAAAGACTCCCATGACCAAATACTTCAAGGTCTATATTAATATTATCAGCAATTAACTTTTCATGAATACAATTAATTTCTTCAACACCCATCTCACGAGGCAAAATAACTCTTTTAATACCATTATCCTTAGCCCAAAAAACACTATTATAATCCCGTAAAGTCATTTGAGTACTAGAATGTATCTCCATATCAGGAATAAAAGTTCTAAGTAAATAAACTAAACCTAAATCTTGTACAATTAAAGCATCAACACCAATACGATACAAAAATTGTGCATACTTCAAAACATTCAAAATTTCTGATGTGTTAAAAAGAGTATTAACCGTAACATGCACTGCTGAACCATTTAAATGAGCATAACGTACAGCTGCTTCTAACTCTTCACTTGTAAAATTATGTGCAAATGCTCTTGCACCATATCTATGACCTGCAATATATACAGCATCTGCTCCTGCATTTATAGCAACCACCAAAACATCATAAGATCCTGCGGGTGCTAATAATTCTGATAATACCATTTGAATTTAAACCTCTAATATATATTACAATAAGATATGTTGTTTTCTATTAATAATAGTTTCATAAAAAGAAAGTAGAAAAAAATAATCAAAAAAAAGTTTTATAAAAAAAATTAAAATAAAAACTTATTTTTATCAAAATAAACAATATAAAAATTAGATAATAAAATAAGAAAGGATTAAACAAACCATGACAAAATATTGCACATATTGTGGAAAACCAGTAGAAGATAGAGATGTATTCTGTTCAAACTGTGGGGGAAAAATAGACAGAGGAACAGAAACTATAGTAGAATCCACTTACAACATATATCCTAAACTAAAAGGTTGTATGAAAGATAATGAAAAGAGAATGAAAAAAATCCTCAAATCTAAAGAAAAATTAATAAATCTATTTAAAAAATTCGACCAAAAAAACGAAGAATATTTAAAAGAATTAAATGAAGAAAACAACAAGGATTTAAAATCATTACAGAACACTCAAAATTCAATAAATAAATTTATTGAAGAAATCACAAATAAAATCACAGAAGAATCCCTAGAACAATCCAACCTACTTACAGAAAATGTGAAAAATGATTTAATAATAACAAAAAAAGAGAATAAAACACAAATAAAAGATAACGAATATTTAGATAATCTAACCACATTCATTACTGAAATTAAAAACTCAATGAATCAAGAAAACACTTATCTAATAAAATTCACAAATGACTTAGAATTCAATGCATCATACTACACAATATACTTTGAAAACAAAGAAAAACTAATAAAAACCTTTGAAAGTCATAAAAATAGCCTAAACAAAATAACAAAACAATTAGACAAATTAGAACAACAATTATAAAACACCCCCCCCTCTTAGGATAAAAATAAGGTATAAAAAGTATGGTAGAAGTAAAATTCACATCCAAACAAAGAAATTTAATCCTATTACTATTTTTAATTGGAGTATTCATGGGGTCCTTAGATAGTGGAATAATAGGACCTGTACTACCTTCCATACAATCCACATTCCATATAACCACAAGAGAATCCTCATGGATGTACACATTCTTCGTCATAGCATTCATGATAGGATCACCAGTGATGGCTAAATTCTCAGACTTTTATGGTAGACGAAAAATATACATAATAGATTTACTCCTATTCGGTGCAGGTTCAGCCTTAATTGCATGTAGTTTTAACATTGAATCAATATTTTTTGGAAGAATAATCCAAGGTTTCGGTGCAGGAGGAATATTCCCAGTAGCAGCGAGTTTCATAGGAGATTACTTCCCAGTAGAGCAAAGAGGAACAGCATTAGGAATAATAGGTTCAGTTTTCGGAATTTCAGCAGTAGTTGGACCATTATTAGGTGCATTTTTAATACCCTATGGTTGGCAATGGTGTTTTACAGTAAATATACCAATAGCAATATTTTTAATATGCTTCACAATTTACATCCTACCAGATCTTGAAGAAAATAAAAAATTAAGTATAGACTGGCTTGGAACATTAATATTAACTTTAACTGCAATATTTTTAGCTTACGGTATAAACCAAATAGACTCATCACACTTTTTAAATAGTTTAATCTCAATCAATGTTTTACCATTCCTCATATTATTCATAATATTCCTATTTATACTTGTTAAAATAGAAAAACATGCAAAAGAATCAGTAATCCCAATTCACATGTTACATAATAAGGAAATTAGCACAGCATGCATTTTAATACTATTTTGGGGTATTGTAAATTCTATATCAATATTCATACCCTCATTAGCAATAATATCTTTAGGTTATAATAATCAAATGGCAAGTTTAATGTTAATTCCACTTGTAGGTACAAATGCAATAGCAGCACCAATTGTTGGAAAATACTTATACAACATAGGATACAAAAAAATTATGGGAACAGGAACCATTAGCTTAGTTATTGGATGCATATTACTAGCTTTATTTAATAATAATTTATTAATATTCCTTTTTTCAGGCATTTTAATGGGTTATGGTCTTGTAACACTTGTTGGTGCACCAATGAGATATTTAGTTCTAAGTGAAACAAGTGCAGGGGAAAGAGGAACAGGACAAGCATTAATAAATATGTTAAGCTCAGTAGGACAACTAGTAGGTGGAGCTTTAATAGGTGGATTAATAGCAAGTTTTGGTGGAACATTATACGGTTACACAATAACAATATTATTCACTGCAATATTTGCAGCAATAGCATTCATATTCACTAGAAAATTAAAAAATAGGGATGCACAAATTGCCACAATGAAAAGCAATATGTAAAAAAAAGAAGAGATAAATTTTTATTCTTTTAATGCATCACGAGCAATATTAACACCCATATTAAAAGCACTATCTAAAAGCTTAGGAAATTCCTCTTTTCTTCTCTTATTTTTATGCTCACCATCAAAAGCTTCAATCTTATATTTACTATAATCCTTAACTTGCACAGTATCTAAAACTTTAAGAAAATAAGAAGAAGAGTAAACAAACTTATAATAACGATTCAACGTATCCATAAGAGAATCATAGAAAGGTTGTTGATTTGAATCCTCAGCCAAATTCATAGTAATAATAGTGCCTAAAGGGAATCTTTTAGGAGCTAAACTAGTATAAACCTCAGTATAACACATATAAGGGAAAAGAAAACGTTCATAGAAACATCTCATCATACCAGAAATATCCCCTAAATAAATAGGACTACCAAGAATAACACCATCAGCATCTTCCAAATCTTTAAGTAATGGTGTTAACTCATCTTTCATAGCACACTTACCATAACTTTTACCATTTAATCGTTTACAAGCCATACAACTATTACAACCTTTATAATCCAGTTTATAAAGATTAATAAACTTCAACTCCAAATCTCCACCAGGAATTTCCTTAGTAATTTCAGATTTAACCCCCTCAAGAGCTTTATTTAATAATTGTGCAGTATTACAATTTCTCCTAGGACTTCCATTAATTGCAAAAAACTTCATAAAATAAATTCCCCATTAAATAATTATTTAAATTTTTTAATAGCATCACTTGCTACTTTAACACCCAAATCATAAGCATTCTCTAAGTCAACTGGAAAATGCTCATCACGATATTTAGCCTTTTCCACCTCATCAAACATTTCCATATAATATTGACTATAATCCTTAAACTGATAAGTATTATAAACTTTAAGACTATAAGGTTTAGTATAAACCAGTTCAATAAATGATTCAAAATTATCAAAAATAAACTGATAATTCATTAAAGCAAAATCTTCATCAACATTCATATTATAAATAACCGCTATAGGCATCTTTTTAGGAGCTATAGAATCACCATTCTTAGAATACCTAAAAGAAGGGAAAATAAAACGTTCATAAAATGATCTCATTTCACCAGAAACACTAACTAAATAAATAGGTGAACCTAAAATTACCCCATCACAATCTCGCATATCCTCTAAAATTGGTTTTAAATCATCTTTAATAGGACAAGTCCCATATTTTTTAGGATTTTTTAAACGTTTACATGCAAAACAAGACTTACAACCCGTGAAATTTAAATTATACAAATTAATAAAGTTTAAATCAACATTTTCACCAGGTAATTCTTTATTTACTTGATCTTTTATACCCTCAAGAGATTTTTTTAATAATTTATAAGTATTAGACTTTTTCCTATTACTACCATTTATAATATAAAACTTCATTTTTAAACAACCATCCTTTTTATTACAGTTAAATAAGTTCATAATTCTATAACATGGGGTTTTTTACCAGTATCATGACAAGCTAAAGACTCAACACAATCAGACGAACTACTCATATCATGAATCCATTGTAAATATTCCATAGCCTGTTTTTTATCTAATGTTATTCCTGGAAGTATCATTTCTTTCCAAGATTTTTCAGCATAACACCCATCACTCAATAATAAAACATACTTTCCATCATTATTAGTGATTTTCATAGCACATAAACCATGACTATGACCTGGAATATTAATCAACTTAATAGAACCATCACCAAAAAGATCATAAGATAATCCAACTGGACCATCACCAGTTTGTTCTAATTTAAAAGTATTAACTACAACACCTTCCCACATACTAGAAACATAACGTATTTTATATTTTAAAGCATCCTCTAATTCTTTATCACTTGTCAAAATATTTTTCGCATCACTTACTAATTTAAGCCCACTTACATGGTCAGAATCCATATGTGACATAATAACATAATCTAAATCTGATGATTTAAACCCTAAAAGATTTAATTGTTCTGCGATAGATTCACCTTCACTTAATCTTGGTTGATTAACTAAAAATTGTTTTCGAGTCAAATGACCAATAGGATCTTTTCTTACATTAGTATGCCATCCAGTATCAAATAATATTAACCCTTTTGGGTGTTCAATTAAATATGCAGATACAGGTAACCATATACGATTTTTTTGACTTCTAAATATGCCTGTAAATGCTAATGGGTTTTTAGAAACATTCCCAAATGGTATTGCTTCATCAACACAGACTTCTCCACAATGTAGGACATGAATTTTAATCATTTTTAATGAATACTCCATAATGTTTATTAATAATTATGTATTAAATTAAAGCACTATTTAAAAATTATTTAAAAAGAATATTCTGCTATTATTATACTCACAAATTCTTTCACTAGTATGTTTATTATAGTATTCAGCATATCTTGTTTTCCTATTAACATTCCAATGAATCATTTGATGAACCTTCCCCATAACCATATTCTATATCATCACTATCATCATACTGGTTAAAATAATCAGAATCTGATTTTGAATTTAAACTACAACTTACTTGATTATTATTACTAGATGAACAAGAACTATTGAAAATAGATACAGGCCAAATAGTGCCATTATTACTCATATTAACATTTATAAAATTTACATTATTAATTGAGGCAATGTTTAATGTAATAGCTAAATAAATAGCACATGTTACAATACAACAACCAATAAATAACTGTTTAAGTAATTATCATAACCTGTTTTTCTTCCATTTTTTTTTACATACCCCTTTTTTATAGTATTTTGAAACCTTTTAAATCAAAAAATTAATATTAATATTTTAAAGTTAAATACTTAATTTGAATTTAATGCCTTAAAAAAATTTATATACCATAAAAAATACAAAAATAATTATACAAAAATACCCTAAATGTGAAAATAAATGCATTATAAAGATAAAAATAAGAAATATTTCAACAAAACATCAAAATATTACTACACTCAAGGTGATGGTAAATTTGCAAAACCCACATACGAAGAAGTGATTCCAAGAGTAATCAAAGCACAACCTAAAATAATGCTAGATTTAGGCTGCGGAACAGGAGATATGGTTAAACAAATCCTAGAAAAAGAACCAGACATTCAAGTATGTGGATTAGACATAGCAGAAAACATGGTGAAAAAAGCAGCATATAACATTCCTGATGGAGACATAAGATTAGGTGATGCTGAAGACATACCTTGGGAAAATGAAAAATTCGACTTAATTGTTTGTAACTCCTCATTCCATCATTACCCCAACCCAAAAAGAGCATTACGAGAAATGAGAAGAGTGTTAAAAAAGGATGGGAAAATTATATTCGGAGAACCAACAGCACCTGGTTTGATTAGAAGAGTTGTAAATCTTGTATGTCGAATCTCACCTCATGGAGATTACAGAGTATATAATAAAAGAGAAATTAAATGGTTATTTAAAAAAACCGGATTCAAATTAATAAATTTTAAACAAATAGACGAAAAACATTATGCTTTAACTGCAAAAAAAAATTGAGAGATAAATGAAAATTATGTTAAAAGAGACTGATAACTTCTTTAAAGACTTAGATGAAATAATAGACAATAATAAAATAACTCAAGAAAATTTATTAATAATATTAAAAAATTATTCTAACAGAGTTTCAACATTTGAAATGGCAGGAGCAATAAATACAGTAATGGAAGAAGGAAAATATGTTTCAGAATCTTACATGGAAGCATTTAAAGAATGTTACATACCAAATTTTATTTTAAGAATAAAAGAAGTTAAAGAAGATAATAAGACACATAACGACCCAATAAATGAAAAAAATTTCAAAGAAGCAGTTGTACTCTTAAAAAATACAGTTTATCAAGAAGGTTACAAAAATAGGGCAGATAAATTCCCATTAATCTATTCTATAATCTCATTATACACTACATATATTCTCGATGAACCTATTCATACTGTTGGATCTGAATTCCCTGGACACACATATGTAGAAAAAAAATATGGAACTACTATTGTCCAATTAAAAAGAATCACGAAGATGATCCTGTAAGTGTTTGTAAATTCTGTATTGCAGAACCTAGTGAAAATATAACCAAATAAAAAAAAAGTATTAGAAAATTGGATTATTTTTCTACAGTAACTTGAACTTCACTTATTAAACGTTCTTTTTCAGTATAGAATGGATTATTCATGAAAATAATATAAGTTGGACCAGTAACAATATAATCATTTTCACTAGCATAATCTATAATCTCATTATAAGTTTCACCAACAGTTCCATAATCTCCAATATGCATACTGCTTAAAACTTTATGTTCTTCTAAGTTAACAATTTCAATATCATCAGTACTTTCTAAATTTTCCCCACGAACACTTAAACCACAAACACTTTTACCTTCCTTGTTTAAGAAGTCATAGAAAATACTGAATGGTCCTCCATGAACTTTAATGTTTTTTTCTTTAGCCCATTCAAAAATATCATATAATCCTTGGTTTAATTCTGAAATTTGAAACGCCTTCAAAGCTGCAAGATTTACGGGAATATTTTTCTCTCTTATTTTCATATCCATTATAATCAATTATCCTATATAAAAAAAAGTTTTTATTTAAAATCAATATTTATTTTTGAAACTATTAATACTTAAATTTTTAATTTTCAACTTTTCTTTCTTTAATTAAAAATACTGAAATTAATAATGCTATGATAATAAAGATTACTTGAATTGTAAAACCCTCATTAATCCCTTTAACACTAACACCTCCAACAGTACTAGACATTGTAACAAAAGCAAGTAATATTGTAGTACCAAGAGCACCTAGAATTTGACGATTAGCATTAATTATTGCATCACCATGAGCATAATCTTTACGTGGAAGATCACTTAAAGCAAAAGCAAATAAAGGCATGATAGTTAAAACTAAACCAATTAAACGAACAATATAAAAGAAACAAATTAACAATAAACTAACTTTTGAGTTAAAGAACATAAAAGGAATTGTACCAATTAATAATAAAACACAGCCAAGTATAGAAGTTAATTTACCTCCATAATTATCATAGAATCTTCCTCCTGCTGGATTTAAAAGAGCATAACCTAAAGTACCTGGCAACATTACTAAACCGCAAATTGTAGCTGAAAAACCCATAGCAGATTGAATATATAAAGGTACAAGTAAATATCCACTCATCCAACATAAAAAGGCTATGTATATTATAATATTCACTAAAAAGAATTTTCGGTTTTTAAATACTCTGACATTTAATAATGGAATTTCTAAATGTAATTGACGATGAATAAAATAAAGAACCATTAAAAATCCAAAAATAACTGGAAGAATTACAGTTAACAAATCTAAACCATTAGTTGTTAAATTGGTTATTCCTAACATTAAACATATAATCCCTAATCCAATAATAAATGCAGATGGAAAATCCATTTTAACAGTATACTTCTCACCAACATTTTCAAGGAAAAAATAAGCTAAAACCATAACAATAAAAGTTACAATAATAAGTAATAAGAAAATACTTCTCCATCCAGAATAATCAACCA
>JAEZRD010000024.1 GCA_023440975.1 Methanobacteriota archaeon
GTAAAGTTCCTTCAGATGAGCTTATTCAAGAGATTCATGATGCTGCTGAAAGTGTTCCTGGTGTTTATGGTGTTCATGATATTCGTGTTAATTATTTAGGAGCTTATGCAACTGCAACATTACATGTTTCACTTGATCCTGATTTAAGTTTAAATGAAGCTCATAAAATTGCTCATCTTGTTCAAGATAAAGTTGATAATGATGTTGAGATTATTGAAGGTGTGACTTGTCATACTTGTCCGTTAGGTTTAGAATATGATCATGATCAACCTATTGATGAACCTATAGAATAAAGATAATTTATATAAAATTAATATTAATTTTTTTATTTTAATTTTTTTTTAAAAAGAGTTTAATATACTATTTTTTTTATAGACTGCTAAATATTTTAAAAAATTTTAGAAACGCCGGGACCGGGATTTGAACCCGGGTGATCCAAGGGATCATCGGATTAGCAGTCCGACGCCGTACCAGGCTGGGCCATCCCGACAATTACATAAAAATAGTTTATCTATATGATAGATATTCTACTTATTTTATTTTGTATTTGCATACATATAAAGTTTATTGATATTTTTTTATTATCATAAAAAAGTGGCGTGTTCAAAAGTGGACATAATTCAATTATGGTGGTTATCTCAAAAACTAACTCCACCCCGCGGTTCTACAAGCATCAGATGTAAGTGGTAGAGCTGCTCCTTTCCAGGCCTGACACATTCCCACTTCAAAGATGATTCACTCGTGCCCTCCAGCAAGAGTTCCATCACCACTGATCCTGCAGGACGGGACTTCTATATCAGCTTTTAAGGCCAACATAACATCCTTATGCCTCCTTTTGAACTTCGACCGCACCCAAGGGGATTTGTGCTTACAAAGGACCCCTAACCCTCCAGTCTAGCCACTCAAAGTTTTGTTGTTAATCATATATAAATGTTGGGTATATAGAAAAATAAAACTAAAAAAAAAAGATATGAAAAAAAAGAAAAACAACCCATTTTTATAAAAATATTAAAAAGAAGAAAATAAGTATATTAAAACTATAATTCATCTTTTAAAGCTTTAATAATATCCCCATCAGCTATAATACCAATAAGTTTACCCTCATCAATAACTGGCAACTGATTAATAATATCTGAACCTGGAGCCTTCTCATTCATCAAATCAATAGCCACAGTAAGATTAGTATCAGGATTAACAAAAGCCACATCCTTAACCATAACATCCCCAACAGTAGTACCTAATTGATACTTATCAAGAATAAGATTATGACCCAAATCAGTAGCACTAACAATACCCACCATGTCATCTCCATCTAAAACAGGCATTGCACTAATCTTCAACTTCATCAATCTCTCAAATGCAAACACAACCTCCTCTTCAGGTTTAGCTGTGAAAACATCAGTAGTCATCAGATCTTTCACTTTCTTGTTCTCTAACATTATTAACTCCTCCATAAGTTTTTGTAATATATTTAATTATAGAATCTATAGTAGTAATCACATCAATATTCTCAATTATAGGCACATCATAAATTTTAGCCTGAGACACAATGTACTCCTGAGTTTTACGAATTGCAGGGAAATTCTCCATATATCTTTGTAAAGGTCTTCTAGCCCATGCTTGCCTACAACGAGAATAGAATCTTCCTTTATGCATCTCCTCATCCGAAAGTGTTAATGTAAACATTAATACATTATCCTTTTCCATTAAATCTTTTCGAATAAATCCAGGTACAATATGCACTCCTTCAATTATAATACTAATTCCCTCAGTTAATGCACGCTCAATCACTGCATCTACCCCAACACTTACAGTTTCCACATGATTTTTATATCCTGCAATAACTGCATCATATTCTGGTGGCGGAGGTACACGTAACACATTACAAGCAGTATAACTTGATTCATGAATTACTGGAGATAATTCTTTACTAACAATTTTACGCATTACTTCCCGAATCATATCAGTACTAACCATATTTTTTATCCCTAAACGGTTAGCTATTTCAAATGCAATGGATGAGGTCCCTACACCTGATGCCCCACCAATAAGAATTATTAATGGGTCTTTTCGTCGTCTGATATTTCTCCAATTAATATATTTTTCTGCGATTCGAGGATCTTCTTTGCGTAATTCCTTAACAATATACTCCACCAAATCCTCAACAGTAATTATACTCACATTATTTTCTTTTAATTGTGATTCAATCACTGCTGCCATAGAATATGCTTTGTTAGGACCTACTTCTGCTCTGGTTAATGAACGGGACAATACACCTTTACTGAATGGTTCGGTGTATTTTTTACCATTAACTTTTCCTTCTACTAATATCATGGAAAATCCTCAAACTAAAACTTTTTATTTATTATTTCTAAAAGTCTCATTAGATTGAAACTAATTAAAATAGACTTAATTAATTTTAATAGCTCAAAATAATAAGATATTCAAAATATACTAATTTAATATCTAAATAGGTTTATTAATAAGTTTTACTATTTAATTTTTATAGAAAAAATAGAAAAAAAATTCAATTAAATACTAATCTTATTTTTAGATTTAAAACCCCAAAGACTAACCAGTACAGTTAAAATACTAACAATAGTAACAATTATCATAGTTATTTGAGTACTAATTATTAGTGCTGGATAATTTGAGGGAATTATCATCACATCTCCCATAACAAGTGCGAAAACAACTGTTAAAATACTTATACTACCAGTTTGCCCCACTA
>JAEZRD010000094.1 GCA_023440975.1 Methanobacteriota archaeon
TAATCGAACACAATTTAAAACGAATACACAAAAAAATAATAAAAAACCAAAATCATACACATACAAAATAAACAAAACACATAAAAAAAAATAAAAAAACTCAGAAAAAATAAAAAATTTCTGAGTCGTCCTCAAACTTAAAAAAAATGGTGAAATTCCATTATTATAATATTAATTTATTAAAACTATTTATATATAAAGGGAGTAAATAAAAAAATTACATAAAAAAACAGTCTTATAATTGAAAAGTTTTAAAGAAAAAAAAGGGTTTAAAAGTGTTAAATTAATAAAAAAAACATTAATCTTAATCCCAAACAAAAAAAAGAATTTTGGGGAAGTTGGGATAGATTTTCCATCTAAAAATTCTAAAATATTCTTTTAAGGGTAAGAAAGGGAATAATTTAATAATTTTTCTTTTATAAAAATTTAACACTTACAATTAATACTTTTAAACATTTTCATATAAAAAGGGAGTAAATAAAAAAATTACCTAAAAAAAAATGAATAAAGATTTAATCTCTTTCATAAAGATATAATTTACCTTGATGCTTTAGTATATGATAATTATTAAGATTAGGTCTTTTATCATTGGAGATATAATAAGTGAAAGTCCCATTATACAATTTTCCCCGATTATGCTCATTAACCACTGATGGTTTCATCATTAAAAGCCATGTGAAAGGTCGTTTATTATAAACTGCAATGGTTTTGTTTTGATAATCTGGATCATGATGTTTTAAAGTATTTGAAATGATTAAAGGTGATTTTACATCCTGTGATACATTTACTGTACTTGTGAATGTGAATGCACTACAAATAAATACAAGAATTAGGAGTATTGCTAATATTTGTTGTGTGTTTACATTTTTAATCCTATAATCCCATTTTTCACTTATAAATTGTATTGCTAAGATAAAGAAGTAAATGAATGCTGGCATCAATGTTAAAATGTAGCGGTTTACTTTTACAAAGATTAGTGAAAATGCTATTAAGTATGTTAAAAACCATGTTAACATCATTAAATGGAATTTCAATCCACCTATTTTTTGATTCTCAAGCAACTTATTTAATAATACCACATCTAGTGTGAGGAGTATTATTGATACAATTGAACTAGTTTTTCCAAGTGTTAATATTGTTAAGATTAAAAGTATTGTGAAAAATATTTTAAGTATTAAACTATAGTTTTTGGTTTTAAATGTTTCTTGAAGCTTAACTGTTTTAGTTTCTTTTAATTCTTTTACTTTGTTGATAATTCCAGTGAGTAAACCAAAACCTGTTAAAATCATCACCACATATGATGTTGGACTTGCAGGATTCATTTTTAAAAATCCAGTACCTATACTTATTTTACTTGCAAACAAGAAGTTAAGGAAATTAAGTATATAAAACCATGTGTTAGTATTATATGCTGAATCATACTTGTTTGTATTAAAACCTGCATTAAAAGATTTAACCAAGTATAAAAATGGGAATGAACCTGTAACTACACAAAATATTACAAGTAAAACTACAATAAGGATTACTCCAACTATTATTGCAGTTAATATACGTTTAGTTTTCCTATGATTCATTACACTATCAAATCGTTCATGTAATGCTTCACGGTCACTTATAATGTTATCTATTAGTTTGAAGATGTCATATTTACCGAGGAAATAAACAAGTAGTGCTGGTAATATGAGTATTGTTGTAAAACGTGTAAAGAAGCTTAATATGAAAAACAATAAAAACAACCAATAATACCTATGGTTTTTATCCACAGCTAAAATAAAGAATAAGCTAGTCCAAACAGTTAAACCTACTGCTGGTATATCTAATGTTCCATTAGCCAACCATAAAAGGTTCAAACTTAAACTAAAAAGTAAAATAGCACCTGTTAAGCTTAAAAGTTTATTAAAACGATACCTGAGTAAAAGATAGAATCCAACCATTCCAAATATTGCAAAAACACCAGTTACAATATAAATTGCGGTTATATCCACATAACCTAAACGGAAAAGTAAAGAAGTGCAGAAACAGATTACTGGTGAGAGATATAATGGACTATGTGAACCAAGATCTATTCCTGCAAAGTTTAAACTGTTTAAAAGGTAAACATAAACATCACTACAATAAACTCCAATTTGATTATTGAAATTAATCATAATAATGGTTATTATTGTTGTAAATACTAATAGGAATAATATGTATGGTATTTCCTTCCTATTTAGGTCCATGTCTTTAATAAATTCTATTTTAATAAAAAATCCCTCATATTTTTAATTAGTCATTTTTTTATTTTAACTTTTTCCATAGAGATATATTTGCCCTTGATTCTTAAGTAAATGGTATCCTGTTAAATTATCTACTTTTTCGCTTGTTATGTAATATGTTAAATTTTTATCATAAAACGATTTAAAATTCTGTTGAGATATTGGGCATATTTTCATTTTTAGATACCATGGATATGCTCTTTCATCATCTACTCCAATATGTTTGTCTTGATAGTGTGAATCATAATGTTTTATGAAATCTGATATTATTATTTGATCTTTACTAACTAAGTGTGAAGTTACTGTTGATGTGAAATTAAAAGCACTGAATATAAAGATTACAATCAATAGTATTGCTAATATTTGAGAAGTGCTAATTTTATGATTTGATAATTTAAAATCATAATCCCATTGTTTTTCAATATAATACAATCCTAATATGAAGAAGTATATGAATGCAGGCATTAAAGTTAGAATGTAACGGTTTACTTTAA
>JAEZRD010000058.1 GCA_023440975.1 Methanobacteriota archaeon
ATATTCCACCGAATACCATAAGTAAGATAGCGATAAGGAATCCGTAAATAGCTTGAGTTTCTTCTAATGCTGAGAAAATAATACCACGTGCAAACATACTATTATCTTCAACTACTGCTCCAACGGAGGAAGCTGCAGCTACACCTTGACCCATACCAGAACCTAATCCAGCAAATCCAATTGCTGCACCAGAACCAATTGCGACAATACCAGCGGTAGTACTTAATCCAGCTCCACCACCAAGTAATCCTGAAAATACCATTAATAAGATTGCAATCAAGAATCCGTAAATAGCTTGAGTTTCACACAAAGCTGAAAAGATAATACCACGTGCAAACATACTATTATCTTCTGCAACAGCTCCAACAGATCCTGCTGCTGCAAAACCTTGACCTAAACCTGATCCTAGACCTGCAAAACCAACTGCAATTCCAGCTCCAACAGCTGCAAGTGCAGTACCTAATACAATAGTCACCATATTTTATTTCTCCTTTTTAATTATTTTATAAGATTTTTTTTGAAATTTTGTAAAATGTATAATATAAAAATTTTTTTAAAATTTAATCATCTTTTACCTTAGTAAATTCTCTCTTTGCTTTAAATGGTTCAAACATGTTTTTTCCACTAATAAAGAATTGGCCGAAAAATTCTACATAATTTAAACGTAAAGCATTTACAAATGCACCTAATACTTGGAAAGCAAAATTAGCGATATGACCAAAAATAAATATTATAATAGCTAAGATTATTCCCACATATGGGACGGAAGTACCTAATAATTGAGCTAAAATGTTTACTGTCATAGCAATACCACCGGTAGCTAAACAAAGTGCTAATAAACGAGCGTAGGATAATACATCTCCTAAGAACCCGAATACATCCATAACACCATATGGTCCTGAGGAATAAATAAGTAATCCGAAACATATTATTATGAATATTGCTCCTAATATTTTACCTATTATACCAATTGCTGGGACCATAAATCCTGCAATTAATAGGATTAATCCTAATTCAAGTATAAACCAACAAATTTGTGAACCTAATGCTTCTTTCATATCCCCATTTCTAATATTATTTATTGCTCCTAAAACGAAACCAATATTAGTATAAAGAATACCGAATGCAATTGCCACTATTAAAATGTTAGCTGGATGTTTAAAAGCATCAAACATTGGAATTACAGTAGGTAAACTCAAATTTAAGAATCTACCGAAGAAATCACCAATAAATCCATTGGTAATTAATCCTAATATTATAGCCCATATACCACTGGCCATTACAATTTGACCAAAATCTTTGTAAACCGGTTTTAATTTTCCAAGACCTCTATATAATAAGTATCCTAATACAGTTACAAATACTCCATAACCGGCATCTGTTAAACAGAACCCAAAGAAAAATGGATAGGTTAATGCAACAAATAAAGTAGGATCAACTGAATTATATTTTACAGGTCCATACATTTGCACAAGAGTTTCATAAGGTTTTGCATAAGCATTATTTTTTTGAAGAATTGGAACATCCTCATCAGTATCTGGAATGTCTTCTAATTCAGAAACATAATTACCTTCAGTAGTTTTTTCTAAAACATCTATTGCTTTATTTACTTGAGGTTTTGGAACATATGCTTCTAACACCTTGGTAGTTTTAGTTTTACCAAAAGATGCATAAATCTCATTTCTCTCTTTTTCAATTTCTAATTGTTCTTTTAAAACAAGTATTTTATCGTCCCATTCGTCAGCTATTACTTTTAATTTAGATCTGACTTGAGATTTTTCACTTTCGATTTGACTGATTCTTGAATCTGCTTTAGATATAACTTGACTTGGTGTGCCTTCTAAACCATCTGTATCTAATCTTTCAAAATCGAATTTTCTAAGTAAAATATACACATCATCTTTTAATTTAGTTGGAACAATAGTAGTGACGACTTTATATGTTTCATCATCATCTGGAGTTTCTTCAACTAAAATTTGATCTGTTATTTTGCTTAGCTCTTTCATGTATGCTTCAACGGATTCAACATTCATCCGACCCACTAGAGAGGAAGTATGTTTTGAATCTTGTAATAAACTTAAGTCTAAATTTAAGTTTTTCAACTTGTTTGCAACTTGTTTATTAGATTCTAATGTACTTTTTTCACTATCTAGTGCAGCTAATTCATCTTCAGCTTCTTTGGTTTTAGGTTCCACTTCTGATAATATGGATTCTGCATGCTTTATTAAAGTATCAGTATCCATATCTTCTACTTTTTGTTTTACAGGAACTTCGGGAGATATAAAACTATGGATTTTGCCTTTTAGACCAGTATTTTCGGTCAAAGCATCACCTAATAAGTCAGAAATCCCTGAAGTTTTCATTAAAAGTGAAGAGATTTTACCAGTTTGTGGTGTAACCTTTGAAGGTTGTAATAATTCAGCTGTTTTAGGATCCTGTTGAATGCGCTCTGAAACATCTTCGACTTGGACAATACCTTCTTCATGTAAGTTTTTAACTACATCAGGAATGTAATTATCCGGAGCCATTATTTTAAGCTTTTGCATTCTCACAGTTTTGAACATTATTCTCACGTTACAATATATTTTTGACAATAAGAGAAGCAGCTTCATCTACATTTTGCATTGCATTATCTTTAAGGGTTTTAGAATCCTTTTCAGATTGATCAACTATAGATTTTGCTTCTTTCTTTGCATTTTCTTCTGCATCAAAAACAGTATTTTTAGCTTCATCGTTAGCGGATGCCTTAGCAGCATCGATTAATTCACTAGCTTTCGCTTTTGATTCTTCGATAATATCTGAAGATTTCAATTTAGAATCTTCAACTAAGGTATCAGCATCATTTTCAGCTTTTTTTATTTGTGTAATAGATTCTGATATCCCTGCCATAATAAATCACCATGGTATATTAATTTTTATTTAGATTAATATATATCTTTTACTATTTGATTTTATAAATTATTTTTAAAACCAAAAATTAATAATAATTATCGACTTTTTAATCAAATCTGACAATATTATTGAATTAAAGATATATCGAATGAAAAAATATTTATTTAATTTTATTAAAAAAAATTTTAAAAAAAAGTTTTATTTATAAAAAATCATAAAAATTTTAGGATTATTTATACACTCGCTTTCTATAAAAATATTTTAATACACTTGGAGGTAATCTTCTATCATATGCCAAAACAGCTAATAATATCAGTAATGCTCCAAATATGAAGAAAACATATCTGGTTAATCCTGAGAATAAGAAAAGTGAAGCTAAAATAAAAACAACACCATCCGTCATTATAGCAGCTTTATTCCATTGTGGAACAAAAATTGTTAACATATAAGTTAAACCTATTGTTATTAGAATTATAGAAAATCCAACATCCGCAAATGAAAAAGAACTTGACATAAAATAAGGAACTATGGCCCATGAAACTAAAACAAAGAAGAAAATTACTGCAAACATTTCATACTTACTAAACTTCATATCTTTGCTCTCCAAAACAAGAATTCATAATTAAATAAATTTTTTCTCAAAAAATTATAATTTATTGAAAAAAACTTTTATGTTTAAGTCATTAAATTATTACTTTTATATTAAAATTTTTTAGTATATATAAGTAACCACTTACTAATTAATTTAAAATAAATGTTAAAAAATTTCATGCAATTAAAAAGAGATTATTTCTTTCTACTTCTTTTAATAACATTTTTAAAATCTTCAACAATATCTCGATTTTTTTCAGTTTTTCCAGATTCATAAACAAAATCTTCTAAATCATATAAATCTATAAATTCTAAAGGTTTTCCTTCATCATCAAATTTTTCTGTTGTTACTAAAAGTATTATAGAATTCACATAAAAATTATATAAAAAATAGATAACATTAATAATTATTGCATAATTTATAAGGAATAAAGCTATTAAAAGTACACCTATATGAACAAATATATTACCATAAGCACTTTTTCTAAGTAAAACATAATTTTTATCTTCTGATTTAATTTTATACTTTTTATTTACTAGTAAATCAGAAATTTCATACATTTTTTCTTGATTTTTTGCAAAAATGAATTTGGGTATCATATTATCTAACACTATTTAAAAAGAGATTTAAATTAAAAAGAATAAAAGAATTTTAGATAAAATTAGTTTTTTAAAATTCCTTTTATTAATGATTTAAATTTAGGTTCATTATCAGAATCTTTATCATCTTTAGATTCTTTATTAGATTTGGAACTTGAAGTATTATCCCCTTCAATATCTATAATTTTTTGGAAATCATTATTATGTTTAATAATTACAAGTTCAATAAGTTGTTTTAATTCTGTATCAAATATTGGTTTTGTTATAAATCCATATGGTGCTGTTTCTAATGCTTCATCAACATTTTCATTATTTGTATTAGCAGTTAAGTAGATTACTGGAATATTTAATGCATTAACTTCTCTTGCAACTTCAATTCCACTTAATGATCCTTTTAATGAAATATCCATTAAAATTAAATCAGGACGTTGCTTTTTAGCTATTTCAATTGCATTTTCACCATTATTTTCAGTTGAAACTACTTCATAACCAAATCCTTCAATTTTTTCTTGAAGATCTAATGCAGTTATTGCTTCATCTTCAACTATAAGAATTTTATATTTGGTATTATCAGGATTTGATTTTTTAGCTAAAAATTCTTCTTTAAAATCTTTTCCTGCTTCAAATTCACATACTGCTTGTTCATGTAGTTTTAAATCTTCATCAGTTAAATTAGATTCTTCCCCTTTAGCAATATGAATTTTATCTATTTCAATTTTAGAACGATTAATTGCTAATTTAATAGTTCTTTCTAATTTCATCATATCAAAAGGTTTATTTAAAAAACCATAGGATGGCACCATATTTGCTTCTTTAACAGTTGATTCATCAGTATGAGAAGTTAAAAATATTAATGGTATATTTTCATTTAATATTGATTTTGCTGCTTTTATACCATTCATCTCTCCTTTAAGAGTAATATCCATTAAAACCAAATCAGGTTCAGTATCATAAGCTAGTTTTATAGCATCTGCCCCATTAACAGCCATACCACAAACTTCATAACCTAAATCTTCTAATTTAAATTTTAAATCCATTGCTGTAATTTTTTCATCTTCAACAATTAGAACTTTATTTGTTACCATTTTATTCCCCCATGATAATCAATTTTCATAAAAAAATTTTTGAAATATTCCCTTAACTCAATTTTAAAAACCCTAGAAAATATTATTATTTAAGATATATATATTTAAATACTCTTTTAAAAACTTTATGAAAAAATAAATTAAATTGATTAAAACTTAAAAAAATAAAAAAAATATTTTTAAATAATTTTTTTAATTAAAGAAATTATTGAAAATTTATTTATATATAACTAATTCTTCAATATCTTTTCTAACATTATTTCTCTCACTTGGTTCTGCATCAGAATAACCTAAAGGTGTGAAAAGTATTGGTTCTAATGTTTCATCATAATCTAATAATTCTAATGCTGCATAGGGTTTAAATGCTCCAATATAACATGTACCTAAACCTAATGCTGTAGCTGCTAAAATTATATGATCCATTACAATTGTTGCATCAATATCAGCTATGTTTTTTCCATCCCATGGTCTTGTCCAAGCATCTTTATGAGAGGCTGCAATACATATTACTATAGGTGCTTCAACAAACCAAGGTTGAGGATAAATTTTTTGTAATAGCTCTTTGTTCTTTTTTGTATCTATTACAATTATTTTAAATGGTTGATAATTCACACCTGTAGGTGCTCTTCTTGCTGCTTCTAATATTTTATCTAATTTTTCTTTTTCAACTGGTTTGTCTTTAAACCCTCTTGCACTGTATCTTTTTTCTATAGTTTCAAAAAAATCCATTTAATCACTTCTATTATTTTGTTTTTAATCAAAGGTTGTGTAATCTTTTCCTTCATATGTTATATCTTCTAAGTCACAGAATCTACGAAATTCCTCTTCTTCCACCATTTCTTCATAACTATGGGCAACTAATCCTGGAACTCTACTTATCATGAAAATTCCTAAACCTAATCTACTATCAAACCCTAAATCTGATAATATTCCTGCATTTGCTCCATCCACATTTATTCTAACACCTTTTTTCTCAAATAATAAGTTTTCTAGAACTAATGCTAATTTTGTATGTGGCCCTATAACTCCCTCAGTTATTGCTAACTCTAATAATTTAGCAGCTCTAGGATCTCTGTTATGGTAACGATGCCCGAAACCTGGAATGTTAACTTTATTTTCAGAATATTCTGATACAATATTTATTGCCATTTTAGCTATTAATTTATTTTCATCTTCAGGATTATTTTCAAGATTTAAACTTTTTATGCTTTCTTGAAGTAGTTTCATTGATTTTTCTATTGCTCCTGCATGACTTTTACCAAAACTTAGTAATCCTCCAGCTACTGCATCATTTAATGGGGATCCAGATGAAGCAATTATTCTGGCAGCTTGTGTACTGGGAGGAGTAACTCCATGGTCAGAAAAACTAACCAGTACATGAGAAAATATTTTAGATTCTTTTTCATTTGGCAATTCTCCTTTTAAAAGTAAAAATACCATATCTGAAAAGCTTAAATTACCTATTAAATCATCTTGAGAGTATCCTCTAGTTATTATTTTATTTGGTTCTACTTTAGTAATAGATGTTCTTAAATTATGTTCTGGAATTTTAAATCCTTTTTTAGTAATTTTATTATCATATTCCATACTGATTTCATTCCCTTATTTCCAAGTATTAATTTTATAATGTAATTGTTGCAATTCTAGGTTCTACAAAACATGATGGTCTAACTGATACTATTCTCACACCACTTGCTCTTTGATTTCCAATTTGTATAAATGAACCTAAAACTGTAGTGTCTCCACCAAGACCCATTGGGCCAATGTTTGTTTTATTTAATTCAGACGTAATCATTTTTTCTAATTTTGATTGATTATTTAAATTTCCATAAATCATTGATTTAATCATTAAAGAACTTGATTCAAAGTGAGTTCTACCTATACCTATACAGGGTATACTTGGAGTACAACCTAACATAGGTAAAGAATCTTTCAACCATAATGTTACTTCATTTAATATTTCTATATAAGAATGTTTATGAAATATTCTATAAGTTTTTGCTCTTATTTCTGGTCCTCCACCTAATAAGAGTATATGAATTCTTGTATTTTCTTCATTGATGTTATCTAAAATCATTGGAGCAGATTTAACCATTGAAGGCATATCATATAATCCTTTTGATTGTTCTATTCTTTCAATATTATTACCTTTAACTGCCATAGGTCTTCCAGGTAATTTATTTAAACCTTCAGCAATACCTAACTTTATTTCATTTATTAATTCATTATCTATTTGTAGATTTTTTCCTTGTTCTATATAAATATGGGGAATTCCCGTGTCATCACATAAAGGTGATTTATTTTTTTCAGCTATTTCAAAGTTTTGTATCATTAATTTTAAAGCCCATGAGGCATTTTCATTAGTTTCATTATTTAATGCATTTTTCATGGCATTTAATCTGTTTTTGGGACAAACTGTGCTTGCTTTTATTACGGCCTTTGAAACTTTATCAGTTAAATTCATAAATATTCCTTTTATATTGGTATTACTAAATCTTTAGAACCTTTTGGAGAAGGTTTTGCATCGGGACAATATCTATCAATTACATTTTGAACTAATATTACTTGTTTAATACGTAATTTTGCTTCAGAATTTGTTGTATCCCATGTATGATGTTTAGCTATTGATCCTCCAGTTTTTAAGTAAACAGGACTTGCTACTTTAATCATGTCTGGAACTTCATAATGTCTTATAAACCCTCCAGTTGATTTTGGATTTTCTGTATGTATATCTATTGGTATGTTAATTGTTTTTCTAATGCTTGCAAGCATTGGAATTTGTAAATCTCTAACTGGATTTAATGAATTTAATCCTATACTTTCAAACAATTTAGCAGATGCGGGATTACTACATCCTGCATGTGCAGATAATTTAAAATGAATATTATTAGGCAATTCTCCATTTTGTCTCATTTTAGATAGTATATAGAGTAATCCTTCATCATAAACTAGTATTCCTCGAACACCTAAATGTGTTGCTCTTTTAACATCTTCTATTGCATATACTAAATTATCAAATCCTCTAAGACGATATCCTATACGACTTCCTTCTTCTGTATGTACTGTTGCACTTGTATCATAAGTTGCTCTTGGTCCAACACTTAAAAATAGTTCTATTTGTGCATTTTTAGCTGATTCTACCATTTCCTCTATTTCTGAATCTTTTAAAAACATGATCCCTTTAGTTTGAGTTGCTCGATGAATAATTACATCATCTTCATCACATGCATCCAAAAGTGAGTTTAAAGCTGAAGGTCCCTGAATTCCTGGAACTTCTAAACGATATTGACCATTATCATTAAATCTTTTTTTTGACACATATTCTGTAGTTGCTTCATGGATTCCTAATTTTTCAAGTGATAATTTAGTTTCTTTCATATTAGTGCCTTTAGTTTATTTTGTTTATAATTTCATTAATTGTATAATTTTCCATTTCATTAATAATTTTTAGTTTATTCATATCATAATAAGGATTAAGTGTGTGGAATTTTTCTAAAATATCTTTTTTGGTTAAAGGATTTTCTTTTTCACCTAATGGCAAATATGTGGTGTTTTCTAAAACTCTATTTTTAGAATTTTGATTAAATGTAATATTTACATTTGAAGGTCTTTTTTCTGGAAACATTTTACTTAATTTATTATCTTGAATAATAGTGATTTTACTTAATAAATTTTTTAAATTAATTATTTCCTTTTGATTTTTATTTAAATTATTTGTTAATAATCCATTTTCCATTAATTCATTTATTGAGTTAATATTTATATTATTACATATTAAAGCTATTGCAACTGCAAATGGTAATGATTGTTTTAAATCTTCTTTATTTTTAGGAGAGTAATTATTGTGCTCTGCAGCGATTTTATATGTTTTTATTGTTATTTTATCAATTGAATCTAGATTAATTTCATTTTTTATCATTTGTTTTTTAATATTTAATGTGGAATCAATTGTTGAATGTATGTGTCTACAAAATGGGTATTTTTTATGATATATTTCATTAATATGAAATTCCTTAAAATTTTCGTTCATATATTTTGCTAAAGTAGAATCATCTTTATTGACTTTTATTGCCATTGAATTTATGAATCCTTCATTACCATCAATTATAGATTCTGCACCAGTAAATCCATTTTTTGCCAAATAAACTGATAAAATACCATTAACTATAGCTTTTCCCACATGTAAAGACTTCCCCATAGTTCCTTGATGATCAGACTCTAATAAACCTGAGGATTGTGTGCCTGAAAGTCCCAAAGCAGATATTATTTGAGAATGATTTAATTTTAATAGTTTAGATGCTGTTGCTCCAGCAGCAAATGTTCCTATTGTACCAGTTGAATGAAATCCTTGATCTCTATGCTCTGGATTAACAAGCTTTCCTAAAATAATCGCTACTTCATAACCTATTAAAACTGCTTCAATAAATTCTTTAGAATTATTATTATTTGATTGTGCTACTGCTATAGCTGTAGAAAATATAACTGCTCCAGGGTGTAATTGTGCTAAACGATGCCCATCATCCAAATCTAAAGTGTGAGCAGAAATTCCATTTATAAAAGCTGTATCTATCTCATTGAAATAATTATTTTCATTTTGCCCAATTATTGCATAATTAGATAATAATTTATTATCAATGGAATTTTTATTTATTTGTTTTAATGCTTTTAATGCATTTTGAGTTGATGTTTCATTGAATCCTCTAATTGTAACAGCCAAATAATCTAAAAAACATGATTTAATTATTTCAATTGTTTCATTAGGAATTTTTTCATAATTTGTGTCTAAAATAAATCTTGAGATATTCTCTACAATCATTATTATATTCTCTTAAATGTTTTAATAAAAAAATAATTTAAAAAATTTTAATTGCCTTAATAAATTTATTATATTTTTTATAATAATTATATTTTAAATTTAAAAAAAAATATTTTTGAAAAAAAAGAATTTTATAGATTGAATTGTTTATATTGCTCCAGTTAAAATTAAAACTATTTGAGCTACTGTAGCAGAACATATATAAGTTCCTGAAATAACAAATATAGTTACTATTATTCCTCTCCAACCTATCTTTTTAAAGTCTTTCCAATCTCTACCAATTCCAATACCTACATATGCTAAAAATACTGTACAAATAGAAATTAAATCAACTTTTGAAACATAATAATTAACAAATGAAGCTGTTGGCATAAATGGCAATGCAAGAACACAACCAATTATACTAATGTAAATTATATTTGAAATTTGGTAAGGTAAAAGTCTTTCCATTAAGAGACCTAATAATGTTATTCCAGATAATATAAACATTCCCACAAGAGCATCCATCATTGGATGTCTATAACCTACATAATTAGCACAAACTGTAATAACTGAAAATATCATTAATAATAAAATCCAATACATTACTCTTTTAAAAGTTATAACATTAGAATCTATATCCCAATCCATTATTAATCACCTTTCATTCCTTGATTGGAATATTCTATATTTGAATCATCAGAACTTTCATCTACAGAACCCTCATTATTTATACTAATTGAACCTAAAACACCAGACACATTTCTACCAATTACTGGTTCTAAATGTTTGTATAAAAATTCGGTTAAAGGAATACCCAAGAAGATAGATGCATAAATTCCAAAACAGAATGATAATAAATTACTGAATCCTGCAAATGCTAATAATGTATTTGACATATTTGGATACATGTAAACTAATGGAG
This sequence comes from Methanobacteriota archaeon, assembly GCA_023440975.1. Taxonomy (GTDB): domain Archaea; phylum Methanobacteriota; class Methanobacteria; order Methanobacteriales; family Methanobacteriaceae; genus Methanobrevibacter_A. Next base: position 10,889 of record JAEZRD010000058.1, read on the forward strand.
ATATTGCTGCTGCATTCATACTTGCACTTCCAACCCCACTTGCCATAGCGAAAGCATATGGATGATAAGGTAAAACAGATGCACATACACTTGCTAAGAAACTAATATAAATTGTACCAATCATAGTCCCTATAACAAATACAGCTAGTACTCCTTTTGCTTCTGGAGATTTAAATCCATATTTATCTATAATTATTCCTAAATTTGGTTCACGACAGATGGAACTGGTCATACCTATTGATTCACGTTTAAATCCTAATAATAATGCTATAGGTAATGCAAAGAATATTGTTCCTAAATTACCTAATTCCTGTAAAATTAAAGCAGGACCTACTTTTGCTAAAACATACATAGATTGTCCACTTGCAACTGCTAATTTTGCAAGTAACGGACCAATAAAAACAAGCATAGCCCCTTCTGCCATTTTTGATTGCTTCTTACCAACAAATTTTATTGGTTTAGCTAAATATAAAATAAGACCTATTATCATGGAGTACAATAAAGGCATTAAAACTATACTTATAGTTGAAGTTAAATGGATTTTTTGAACACCAATTAACTCAGCAAACATGGCTATAATTAAAACTGTAATATGAAGTTTATATTCTCTCCATGGCTTTTTAATTTGCTTGTCCGTTTTTTCACGAAATGCATGTTCGTGCGGTTGTTCCTTTTTCGCAGATATAACGCTCACTTCCAAAAAAAAGAATGTATAACAAATCTTTGTATAATTTAAGATAAATTATTATTATACACCCTATTACAAATTTTATATTAATTATTTGTTTTATACTTCCAATTTATAAATTAATACTATTTGATTATTTGAGAGTGTTAAATTTCATTCTAACAATTGGCTTAGCTAAGTGCCTACGTGCAGATATTGGTGTTTCGTAGAAATTTTGCTCTTTTAAAGACCTAAAAATCTTTTCAGGAACTTTACTATCTGAAATTATTTTATTTCCACATTTTTTACATTTAAAGCCTTTTCCTTTACCTGCAGAGGTCATTCTTTTTCCACATTTACATTTAGGATTTTTATATTCAAATTTATTTAATTTTACAACATAAAACTTTTCAATATTAAATGTTCCTTGCTCTCCAATACCCCCATATAATTTAACTATATCTTCAGGTTTTAATTTTTTAACTATTTTACGAAAATCTTTTGTTGGTTCATAGGCCCCACATTCAATCTCTCCAGAATCATCATATAAAGTGAAAAACATATGCCCCCCTTCGATGATTTTAGGGTTGTTTTTGACTTTTCCTTGGACAATATAACATCCATATTGTTTCATATCTGCAATTTGTTTTATTTTTAATAAATGCATATCCGTATGTTGGTTAGTTAAATAAATACAATATCTTTCGATGGGTTCATTTAATTTAACTATATTTTTAGCAGTTAAAAGTGTATCTGGAGAGTTTGAACGTATACCATACATAACAGGGCACGGTGTTTTAGGTTCAATTGCAATATAATCTTCGGCTTTATCATAATTTTCAAATGTATCAGGATAAGTTTTTTTATCCATTTCTATTACAGAATCATAATCTATTGCTCTTTTAGTTCCATAATTTTCAGGAACCCTATATGCTAAAAGTTCATAAGTAAAATCTTTTAAAGGACATCCTATTGCAGCTAATGAACCAATAATCCCTCTTCCTTTTTTAAATTTATGGATTTCCGCCCCTATTTTATTTGCAAATTTTTCAGCTTCTTTTATAGTGATTATTGAATGAATAGCTTTATAAGAATAATTAATCATTTCTTGAGTTATTTCACCATCATAAAATACAACACCCGGGTTAGTATTATCACAATCAAACATTGAAAGATCTGAAACTCTTTTTAAAATTAATTGTTTAACTAAATTTATATCTGTACCTTCGTAAGGAATTTTAAAATGTATTGCACCATTACCTCTAGTTTTAAAACGAGCAAAAGGGTTTAATCTTATAAGACGTGGAAAACCATCTATATATATACCATAATCTTTTAATTCATCTATGATACTAGCACCTAAATAAGTAGTACACATTCCATCTGGAGAATCAGTATCATCTATACCTATATGAAGAAATTTAATAAAAATCACCTACGAGAAAAAATAATTATAATAATTATATATACTTTCTAAATATATAATATATATGATAATAACAAATTTAAGTTAAATTTTTCATTAAAAATAAATTAGATTATCCAATTAACATTAAAACAAAATATGAAAGTTTTTATGAGGCTTTTTTATGAATGATAGGACTCAATTGATTCAAGAAATACATCAATTATTAATTAACGAAGGGTTTGAAACCTCACATGTTTACGAACACAGCTGTTTTGATATGGTTGCTCGTAAAAAGGCACTTCTATTGATGTTAAAGGTTCTTATAAATGTTGAAAGTGTAAATGAATCACATGTTGAAGAAATAAGAGAATTATCAAATGCTTTTTTAGCTTCACCCCTTATTGTTGGATTAAAGAGTAAGAATAATATCCTTGAAGAAGACGTTGTATATGAAAGACATGGAATTCCTACTATTAGTGTTCAAACTCTTAAAAATATGATTGTTTATGATGAATACCCCGAAATATTAGCTGATCGAGGCGGATACTATGTTCAAATTAATGGAAATATTCTCAAAGAATATCGTAAAGAATATTCTTTATCTTTGAAAGATCTTGCAGATTTAGCTCATGTTTCAAGAGCTACAATGTATAAATATGAAAATGGAAAAGTTAGAGCTAATACTGAAACAGCAATGGCTTTAGAAAATATTTTAAATACTAAAATAACTTTAGATATTGATTTATTTAAACCATATAAACAACCTGAAGATACAAAATTAAAAGCAGATGCATTTAATAGTGATAATCCTACAAATGATTTAGCTAAACTAGGTTTTGGTATTGTTTCTACGGAAAAAAGTCCTTTTGATGCTTTAGCTAAATTAAATGAACCTAAAGTTAATCCAAATAACCCTTTAATAGCTAATTTAGAGAATAATAGAAATTCTAAAACTCTAAAAAAGATGGCTATAACCTTGAAAGATTTGTCATTAATCACATTATCTGATTCATTTTTCATAGTAAATAATGAAAAGATAGGTGATTCATTAGATGGAATTCCTGTTGTGAAATCTTGGGAAATGAAAGAAGTAGGAGATTCAGCAGAATTTATAAAAATAGTAAAAGAAAGAAGAGATAATTAATTTTTAAAATTTATAAATCTTTCAATATATTGAATGTAGATTCAACTTCTTTTTGATTCGCTACTCCTACAGTTATCATATCTACAAAATTTAATTGTTTCAAAAATTCAAAAGCTTCTTCAGGTTTTAATATACCTACTGCTAAAGCTTTTTGAACTATAATCTTTTTATTTAATTTTTTAAGCAAATTAGTTAATTTTTTTTGGTCTTCTTTTAAAAATGATTCACAATCCATAATATATCCATATTTGTTTACAGGAATCATATAAAAATCAAAATCATCAATAATTGGAGAATTAAGTAATTTTTCAGTTGTTTCAAAAGGAGTGAAAGTTATAAGGCCACTGAAAATATTTAATTTGTTAATTTCGTTTAAAATATTTTTTATGTATGCCCAATCAAAACTATTTACTAAAAATTCATCTATTACCATTATGGAAGGATTATACTCTTTAAGTTTTTTAATATCTTCCATCCAATCTACATTTTTAGCTTTTTCATAATCTGGTCTTAAATAGTTTACTTTAGACTTACCTATTGTAGCTACTACATCCATTTTAACTCCATTTTTACATGCAATTTTATAACCTTTTAATAAATTTTCATGATTTACTAAATTAATTGATTTTACACCTGTATTATAAGCTGCTTCAATTACTTTAGCAATATTTTCAGGTTTACTTTCTAAGTCTAACTCATATAATCTAGCTCTATGGCCAAAATATGTGTCCCCAGTGAAAGTTGCAGTTCCTAAAATAGTTTTTGGAATTTTTTTTCCTTTAAATTCTAAGTCATCTTGTAAAATAATTATCACCAAAATTATAGTTTTTCAATTATTAAAATAAGTATAATCAAACTTTTTTTTATAGATTTTTTTAATATAATATTTTCTTTATAATAATTTTTAAATATAAGATTAAACTAAAGTTGTATTATATTAATTTATAACCCTATTAATCTTAAAATTTTTTATTTATAAATTAATTAGAAATTATGATTAAATAAACTTATAAACTTTTGTTAATGATTTATTCAGAAGTTTTGCTATTTTACATAATATTAAAAAATTATTTCCTAATAATAGTATCTTATATTAAAAATTTGAAAGATTAAAATAGTTATTTAAGTTGGTTATTAATTAAAATAAAATTTTAATTATTTTCTTATATAATATTTAAAAAATAAAAAAATTATAGAAGGCTGAAAAAAATGAAAGTGCTTGTTGCAGATGCAATAAATGAAAAGGGAATAGCTAAATTAGAAAAAGATATGGATGTTGTTGTTGATACAACTATTTCTCCAGAAGATTTATTAGCTACAATTAAAGATTATGATGGAATTATTGTTAGAAGCAGAACTAAAGTAACTAAAGATGTTATTGAAGCTGCAGATAATTTAAAAATTATTGCTAGAGCTGGTGTTGGTGTAGACAACATTGATCTTGATGCTGCTACTGAAAAAGGAATTATGGTAGTTAATTCCCCTGAATCAACTAGTATAACTGTTGCTGAACATACTATGGGTTTATTATTAGCTATGGCTCGTAAATTAACTATTGCTGATAAATCTGTTAAAGATAATAAATGGGAAAAGAAAAAATTCATGGGTGTTGAACTTAGAGGTAAAACTTTAGGTGTTATTGGAATGGGAAGAATTGGTTCTCAAGTTGTAAATCGTTGTAAAGCATTTGAAATGGATGCAATAGTATACGACCCTTATTTACCTGATGAAGTTGCTGAGCAAATGGGTGTTAAATTAACTGATTTGAATACTGTTCTTAAAAATGCTGATTTTATAACAATACATGTTCCTTTAACTGAAGAAACTAAACATTCTATTAGTGATGATCAATTTGAAATTATGAAAGAAAGTGCATTCATAGTTAATTGTGCTCGTGGAGGAATTATTGACGAAGAAGCATTATATACTGCTTTAAGTGAAAATAAAATTGGTGGAGCAGCATTAGATGTATATGAAAATGAACCTCCTAAAGATAATAAATTAATTACTTTAGACAATATTGTTTTAACTCCACATATAGCTGCATCAACTAAAGAAGCTCAAAGAGATGCTGCAATTATTGTTGCTGACGAAATTATTGATTTAAATAATGGTAAAGCTCCTAAAAATGTTTTAAATTTACCTAGAATCGATAATAAACTCAAAAATGAACTTAAACCATACATTGAAGTATGTCAAAGATTAGGAAGTTTTGTTTCCCAATCATTACAAGGAAAACTAAAAGAAGTGGAAATAATATACTGTGGAGAATTAGAAAAACTTCAAAATCAAGATATTCTTGGTAGAGCAGTTTTAGAAGGTATCCTTAACCCAATATTAACTAGTCCTGTTAATGCAGTTAATGCATTAAACATAGCAAAAGCTAGAGGAATAAAAATTACTGAAGGTAAAACTGATGATGCTAAAGGTTACGATTCATTAGTTAAAGTTCGAGCTAAAAGTGCTACAGATAATTTTTCAGCAGAAGGAACTTTTATTCATGAACCTAAAATTGTAAAAATCAACGAATATTGGGTAGATGTTAAACCTGCTGGAGACATGTTTATTGCAAAATATAAAGATGTTCCTGGAACTATTGGATTAATTGGTACTAAATTAGGAGAACATGATGTTAATGTTGGTATAATGCAAGTCGGTAGAGATATTGCAGGCGGAGAAGCTATTATGATTTTAACATTAGATCATCCTGTACCAGATAATGTACTAAAAGAAATGATTGATTTAGATTATGTATTCGATGCTACTAAACTAAAATTATAGTTTAACTAGCAATTCTTTTTTTTAATTTTAAAAATAGTTTAAATTATTATTTTAAAGATTCTAATTTTTTAGAATCTTTTTTAACTTTTATTATAATTTTCATTTTCTAATTTTGCAACATCAATATAAACATATTTTTGATGATTGGCTTTGGCTTCTTCATATTTTTCCATAAATTCATTGTAAGCCTTTGTATTCTCTTCCTCTGATTCATCATAATCTTCAGAAAATCCATGACCAATTTCATCCTGTAATTCTTGTAAATCATCTAACATTGCATCACGATTCTTATTTTCAAATTCACCTATAGTAAAATCTGCATCATCCCCATATGCATCATATGCACAGAAGGTGGAAATTTGATAAGGCAAACATATTATCATGTGAAATAAACCATGTTTACTAAATGTCATTAAGTCTGCATCACTAGGTTCTGCACTTGGTCCAGGGTGAGAATGAACAGTCCCCCATATTTTTTGGGTAGGTGGCATGAGTCCTTCATTAAATGTTGCTCCGGTATTTGATGTTTCTCCAGGTAAGAATAATAGACTATCTAAAATAAGTTTATTATCTCGCACATTACCATCAAAAAATGCTAAAAATTCATTAGGATAAGATTCTTTTGCATAATATATTACAGAATCAATCACTCTTTTATCTATACAAACTTCATCAAATGTCCGTTTGTCATTGTTTAATACTTTTGAAATAATTTTATTGAATACCATAAATATTATACCTCCATTATAATGATATTTAGTTTAATCTTCTTTAAATAATTCTTTAAAAAATTCCTGTGAAAATATTTCTAATTCGTAGTCAGCATATAAATAGTTTCTATATGAAATTGTTGTTTGATTAGTTTTTGGATTAAAACCATTTATTTTCTTATTTTTTTTATATAATCCTATTCCTCTTTTTTTCCAAGTTGAAACATCATTTAAATTTAAACCTTTATTAAATAATAGATTATGAATGTCTTTAGATTTAAGTCCTTTAATTTTTTCATTTGCTTCAATATTAGAGTATTGTTTTTTTAAAGCCCAAATACCATAGCCATTTACACAGTTTCTCCAAGCTTCATCTTGTCGCCATTTAAAATAATTAGGAATATCTTCTTTAATCATAGGAATTATACGAGAATCAAAAGATACTAAAGGATATTTTTCAAGGGCGAAATAATTATCTAAATGATTAATTAATGAACTGGTGGCTAAACTTGAAAAAACTGAATTTAATTTTTCAATTCTTCCTGAAAAAGGAATTTCTGATAATAGAATGTTAATTTCATCTGAAAAAGTATAAATAAACTTAGGAGAAAATTCATTAAATAAATCAGTACTAACATCAACCATTAATTTTGAAAAATTTAAATCATATGGTTTTTTTAAGTCTAATTTATTAGCTAAATTATGAAAGCTACGTCCATCTAATCTTAAAACAATACTAGATCCTTTTGGAACTTTGAGATTAGAATAAATTTCATAATCTTTCAATGTTTTCACCTAAATTATTTTGATTAAAATTTTATGTTCCACTAACTAATGTATCATTGAAACTTTTTAACAATTTTATTGCAGAAAAAGCGGCTAACATACTAGTTTTTGGATTATTTGTGCATGGTAAATTTTCACATGTAGTTGTGAATTTACCAAAGTCCCCGATTACTATTACTTCATGGACATTTCTGTTGACTTTTGGATCCACAATTATTTTTACATCTATATCCCTATTACATGCTAAACTTAAAGTTGCTGCAACATTAATATTGTATGGGAATTTTTTTACTGCTTCGGATGCTTTACCTTCAAATAATATTTCTTCTTTATCTACATTTTTTCCTAAAGATCTTGGGGATTTTCTTGTAGTGAGTTTAGCTTCTTTGATTTCTCCTATTGAAGCTGCTTTAATACCATCTAAACCAAGGATTGCTCCAGAAGGAGTGTAAATTTTAGCATTATGATCTTTTGCAGCTTTTATCATTTGATTACGTAAGTTTTCATCCATTAAAGCACCTACACTCATTATCATCATACTTTTTCCATTGTTTAAAATAGTTAATGCATGTTGTTCTACTGAACTTGGTGATGCTGCTTCTAAAACTAAATCTACATTTTTTACTAGTTCATCTACACTTAATACTGCTATTCCATTTGCTATATCTGCTAGATTTTCTGCTCTTTCAATATCTCTGTCGTAAAAAAATTCTATGCTTATTTCTTTTTCAGTAGCAAGTATATTATTTACTATTAAGTTTGCTATAGCGCCACAACCTATTATTCCTACTTTCATCTGTAATCACTTTTTAAAGAATGTTTTTTCTTAATTTTTGGGTTTAATAAAAAAAGGTTTTGATTAAAAAAAATAATTGTTTTTAAATTAATTCAAATTTTACTTGATTGAAAATATTGATTAATTATAAATATTTAAATTTTTAGAAAAAAAATAATTATTAATTTAAAAATCTCTTAATGAGATTTTCAAATTTTGGATAATCTTAAAATAAAAAAAATGTTTATTCTATTTTGTTTTTTATTTCGGATTGAAATTCATGCTCAGATACAGGAGCTTTAGGTGCTTCTGCTTTAGGTGCTTCTACATTTGGAGCTGTTGCAACTTTTTGAGGTTTTGGTTTTTGAATTAGATCTTGTGGATCTATTAACATTATATCCCCAATTGCTTTTACTTTATCATAACTTACATCAAGTAAACCTTCTTTGTAGTTTTGAACACCTTCTTCTTCTGGAACAAATTTTAATCCACTAGAAAAGATTTCTCTAATACCCACATTTTTCTTTTCTGGTTCTAATGCTCTTACTCGTAATTTAGATATAGTTCCATATTTAATATTAAGTACTACATCTGCCACTCTTCCCACGTATTGTCCTGCAATAGTATATATATCTAAATCGTATAGACTGGAAACTTCTACCATTATTTCACCATCATATTAATTATTTAAATGTAATCTTAATTTTAGAATTAGCTAAAATAAACATACTGCCCCTATTATAATTATATTGTTTTTAAAAAAGGATTCATATAATTTAATACCCAATTAAAATTATAGACAATATAAATTATAGCTAAATTTTAAGTAATATATTATTTTTTTTTATTAGTATAAAAAGTTTGTGTAAATAGTCTATTAAAATTAAAATAGTATTAATTATTGTTAAAATTAAAGTATAAAAAGAAATATTAAGATGAATTACTTCTTAAAGCATTATTAAAAATTTTAAAATGGAATTTTAGTAAATATTAATTAAAATAAAAATTTAAATTAAATTTAAATTATAATATAACTAATATAATAATTAATTACTTTTTTATTAAATTAACAACATTATTAAATGGAGAGATATTAATGTGGGATACATCTAAAGATTATAGAATATTAATTGCCCAAAAATCAAAGGAATTATTTATAAGAACTGTTCAAACTGGAGCATTTAGAGGACATTGGAACAAGAAAATGGCTTTGGAATCTGCTAATAATATGGATGCTGATTTTCAATCATTATTATACTCTTATTTAGAAGGAGAAGAATTAGCTAATTCTCCAGATGTTGATAAATTGGAAGAGCAAGCTAAATATGTAATTAAATATTTGGGTGGTGAAGAATGGAATCATATATTCTTAAATAAGGCACCTAAAGAAGAACGTGAAAAAACAGAGGAAAATATAGCTAAAGTTCAGTTTTTTTTAAATACCATTTTAGGATTACGTAAAAGATTATCTTTTGGCCCAATTAATGATCCTATTATAGGAATAGATATTATAGTTGGGGAAATAATGAGTGTTAGTAAGCATCCTCAAGCAGACGCTTTAATGATTTGTAATGTTAACCTTAAAAAAAGAGCGATTACTGTAGTAACTAATAATCTTGATGTTAAAGAAGGAAATCATGTTGGTGTGGCATTGCTTCCTCCTCAAACATTTATGGATATTGCTAGTGAAGGAATGTTTTTAGGTGTGAATGGTGTTGTTTTAAAAGATGTTGAAGGAGAATTGGGAGAAATGCCCAAAGGCATACCCATGGAATCATTAAATGATACAAGAAATCTTATTGAAGGATTTATCCAAAAAAAATAAGATTAGAAAGATTTAATATTTTTATATCTCTCTAATTTTAAAAATATCCCATTTTTCATTTTGGGATTTATTTCTTTTATATAATTTTTAAAGTCCTCAAATTTTGTTTAATTTGGGGAAAAATATTATGAATACTTTGAACTATTTACTTTAACATTTAAACATTCTTATTATCTTAAATTAAACCCAATTAATTTGGATTTGCTCATTTCTTCTACTGCATATTTAATTCCTTCTTTCCCCAAACCACTAGATTTAAATCCTCCAAATGGCATATTATCTGTCCTAAATGTAGATTGTTTATTTATCCATACTGTTCCAGACTCTATTTCATTTGCACATCTAAGACCATAATGCATATTTTCTGTAAATACTCCAGATTGTAATCCATATCGAGTATTGTTTGCAGTTTTTATTGCTTCATCAATATTATTTACTCTAATAATTGGTGCTACTGGTCCAAAAGTTTCATTTGCTACAACATCCATTTCCATATTAACATTATCTAAGACAGTAGGTTGATAAAAAGTATTTTTACGTTTTCCTCCAGTTAATAATTCTGCTCCATCAGATATTGCATTGTTTACTGTTTCTTCCACATTTTTTGCAGCATTTTCATCTATTAATGGTCCAATATCATTTTTTTCATCCATTGGATTTCCCATTTTTAGTTCTTCTGTTTTCTTAACTAATAAATCTATAAATTCATCTGCTATAGAATTATCTATTATTAAACGTTTAACTCCCATACATACTTGTCCAGAGTATAAATATGCACCATTTACTGCTCCTTGGACAGCTTTTTCAATATCTGCATCTTTAAGCACTATTAAAGGATCATTTCCTCCGAGTTCTAAGGTTATTTTTTTCATTCCTGCACGGGAAGATATGAATAAACCTGTTGCTACACTTCCAGTAAATGATATTTTGTCAATTCCTTCATTAGTTACTAATGCATCACCAATTTCGCCACCCATTCCTGTGACTGTGTTAATTACACCTGCAGGAAATTCTTGAGCTATTATTTCTGCCATTTTAAGACCTGCAAGTGGTGCTTCCATACTAGGTTTAAATACAATAGTATTTTTTGCAGCTATTGCTGGTGCTATTTTATGAATAGCTAAATTAACAGGATAATTAAATGGAGTAATTGCAGCCACTACACCTAAAGGGATTTTTTGAGTGAATGCAAAAAATCCTTTTCCTCCTAAACCTGCGTCTAAAGGTACTGATTCCCCATAAATTCTTTTAGCCTCTTCAGCTGATAATTTTAAAGTATCTACAGATCTATCCATCTCTCCTAGAGATTGTTTTATTGGTTTTCCTGTTTCAAGAGTTATAAGTTTTGCAAATTCTTCTTTTTCTTTTTTTAAATTTTCAAAGGCAGTGTATAAATTTTCAGAGACTTTACGTGCAGACATATCTGTTAAACTTTTTTTAGCATTATTAGCTGATTTCACTGCTTTTTTAACTTCATTCCTATTTGCAATAGGCACAGTATCTACTACTTCTCCATTATAAGGGTTTAAAATATTTTTATGTTCCTCTTTATCTAAATATTCCCCATTAATTAACATTTTCATTTTTAAAACCTTCAAATTGTGAATTTTTTTATAATTTTTGTGGTAAGTTTCCAATTATTTTTCCTTTATTATCTACTAAAATAGTATCTTCTATTCTAACTCCAAAATCTCCCTCTAAATATATTCCAGGTTCAACTGTAACTACCATATTATTCTCTAATATAGTGTGATCATTAGGAGACAATGTTGGTTTTTCATGAATATCTAAACCTAAACTATGACCAGTGGTATGGATAAATTTATCACCATATCCATAATCAGTTATGATATCTCTTGCAACTGCATCAATTTCAGATCCATCAATACCTGGTTTAATTGCTTCAATAGCTTTATCATGTGCTTCTAATACTATTTCAAATATTTCTTGTTGTTTTTCCGTAGATGGATAAGTTCTTGTTGTATCAGAGCAGTATCCATTATATTTACATCCATAATCTATTAATATATGAGAATCCATTTGTTTTGGCCCTACAACAGCATGAGGTAAACTACTATTTGGACCAGTAGCTACAATAGTATCAAAGGATTCAACTTCAGCACCATTTTTTCTCATTAGATAACCAAGTTCATATGCAGTTTCCCATTCACTCATATTTTTTTCTTGTTTAGCTCTTGGGTCTAATTCAAGGAGAGATGTATGTGCAATATCCATAGCCATGCTTATTTTTTTTATTTCCTCTGAAGATTTAATTACTCTTTCTTCTTCCACAAAATGCTCGATATTTAAATTTAAATCATTATTAAGTTTAGTGAAAGTATCTGCAATTAAATTATATTCTATTGCAAATTTACTTAATCCTTCTTCCTTAAAAATTTTCTTTAATTCATTATATGATTCAAATTTCTTAATTTCAATTGAGCTAGTTTTATTTGCAATTTCCATATCCATTTCTGCTACATATATAATAGGATTTTCTTTTAAAACTGCAAATGCAAAACTTGTAGGTAAGTACCCTGAAATATATCTAATATTATTAAAATCTGTTAATAACATTCCATCATAATTGTTTTTTTCTAATTTTTTTACTAGATTATTTATGTGAAATTCATTATCCTCTTTTGTCATACTACTTTTTTTCCTCCTTAAAATTTTAAAAATGTTATTTAATAATTTGATTTTATAATTTAATAATTTTATTTAAATATTGATTTTTTTGTAAAAAATTATATTAACTGTAATATAACAATTATTATAATATAAGATATAATAAATTTTTTAAAAAGGAGTCATTATGTTTTCAGATATTCCAATTAAATATTTTAATGGTACACATAGAGTTAAAAACCCTTCTGAAACTATTGAAAATTTTGAAGATAAATTAAGAGTTGCAGGAATTACTCGTATAACAAATATTACTGATCTTGATCGTATTGGTGTTCCAGTTTTTTCTGCAATTAGACCAACAGCACAAGAAGGTAGTGTGAGTATTTATGCAGGTAAAGGGATTGGTGAATCTCAGGCTAAAGCATCTGCAATGATGGAGGGTTTTGAAAGATATTCTGCAGAAAAACAATCAAAAGATAATGAGGATATACTAATTGGAACTTTTAATGATATGTCTAATCCTATTGAACTTGAAAGTTTAATTTTACCTAAATCTGTTAATATTAATTATTTAAAAGAGGTTAAATTAGAATGGACAAAAATGATTGATATAGTTTCTGAGGAAGAATATGATGTTCCTGTTAATCTAATTTTTCATCCGTATATTCCAAAAAATAATGATGTTGAGGCATTTGTTAAAGGAAATACTAATGGTTTAGCTTCTGGTAATGTATTGGAAGAAGCTGTTTTACATGGAATTTTTGAAGTTGTTGAAAGAGATGCTTGGAGTATTTTTGAAATAACTAAAAAGAACAAAAAAGAAATTGATTTAAATAATATTGAAAATGATAGTATCAATGATATTTTGGATAAATTTGAAAGAGAATCTGTGGATATTAATTTATTAGACATTACTGCAGATATTGGAATTCCAACTGTTGCTGCATCTAGTGATGATACTATTCTTAAAGATGCTGCTCTTTTAACATTAGGTGTGGGTACTCATTTAAATCCAGATATTGCTGTTTTACGTGCACTTACGGAAGTTGCCCAAAGTAGGGCAACCCAAATTCATGGTACTCGTGAAGATACTGCTAGAGCTGATTTTATGCGTAAAGCAGGATATGAGCGTATGAAGAAAATCAATAGGCATTATTTTGAGAATAATGATAATTTAATTAAATTAAGTGATATTGAGAATAATAGTACTGTATCTATTAAGAAAGATATTGATACTTGTATAGAAAAATTAAATGATGTAGGATTGGATAAAGTATTATTTAAAGATTTAACACGAGAAGAAATTGGTGTTAATGTTGTTAGAGTAATTATTCCTAATGCCGAACTTTATGCACTCGATCCCTCTCGAGTTGGAGAACGTGCTGTAGATTATGATATTAAAAATTAAATTATGTGAATAATATGCCTAATAAAAAGATTATAATTTTCACTGGTTTATCTATATCTTTTGAGGATGCTCAAAAAATATTAGATGCTGATTATAGGCCTCCGA
>JAEZRD010000105.1 GCA_023440975.1 Methanobacteriota archaeon
TTGAGCATTTATTGCCTGTAATTGAATGGTATAATGATAAAAGGGATATTATTCGTTCAGATGGTAATGTTAAGGCTAAAAAGTTTAGTATTGGGGAGATTCGTAAAGATGATTATAAAATGAATTACTGTATTTTAAGCTCTCTTAAAACAGTTAATAGTCCTGCAGAATTGATTAAGGATTATCGTTTTAATCGTAAGATTTGTAATAATGAAATTGATGAAGCTTTAGATAATATGGAGAGAATTCTTAATACTCATTATTATGAATTGTAAAATTAATTGAAGGGGATAATTGGGATTATGAAAATTAATGATGATAATATTTTAAGATTAGCTAAATATATTAAGGGAAGTCCTAAAACTCATAATTCTGAGTATGAATCAGTTCGCCCTATATTAAAAAAGTTTAAAGATTTTAAAAGTGAATTAGTTAGTGAGGGTTTGATTAAAAAAGAGAAATTAGATTCTTATATTTACAAGGGAAATGGTCATTTTTATGAAATAATAAATGTTAATGAATCTGTGTGTATTGATGCAGAATTACCATTTGAAGTTCCTGATAATTGGTGTTGGGTGCGTTTAAGTTCAATTAGTTTAAATTTTGATAATAAAAGAACACCGTTGTCTGTTAAGAAAAGAAAGGGTCAAGAGAAAGTTTATCCTTATTATGGATCTAGTGGTGAAATTGATAAGATTGAGTCTTATGTTTTTAATGGTCAATATTTGTTAATGGTAGAAGATAGTGGGGTTCTTAAAACTAATAAAACTGTTTGTGTTGTTGTTGATGGTAAGTTTTCAACAAATAATCATGTGCATGTTTTAAAAGTTGATGAAAATATTGCTGATTATGTTTGTCAATATTTAAATTCATTAGATTATGAGGGTTTGAATCTTTTAACTGGTGCTGTTGTTCCTAAGATTAATCAGAAAAATTTAAAAAATATTCTTGTTCCTTTACCTCCTTTAGAAGAGCAGGTTGAGATTTTGGATATGATTTATTGTTTATCTTATTATTATCGTAGATTTAGGAAGTATGAAAGTAAATTATTAAGTATAGAAAAAGAGTTTACTAAAGATTTTAGGACTTCTGTTTTACATGATGCTATATTTGGTGAACTTAGTACTCATAATTTGGGGGATGATTCTGCTTTTAATATGGTTAATTTTTATGAGGGTAATAATGATAATTTTAGTTATTCTTATATAAGAAAGGTTGATGGGTCTTATTTTGAGTATAAGGATGGGGAAGAGTATTGTATTGATGATTTTATTCCTTTTGATATTCCTGATAATTGGTTGTGGGTTCGTATGGAGAATCTTGTTCAGGTTGTAGGGGGTACTCATGAGAGTCTTAATTATGTGGGTGAAGGTTATCCTGTAATTACTAGTAAGAATTTAAGAGATGAGAAGATTGATTGGGAGGATGTTAAGTATATTAGTGAAGAGGATTATCAGAGACTTCATAGTAAAACTCCTATTGATCAGGGGGATATTTTGTTTGGTATTGTAGGTAATATTGGTAATTCTGTTATGGTTTTGGATAGGACTGATTTTTGTATTAAGAATGTTGCTGTTTTGAAGCCTTATATTGAGGGTATGGATTTAAGTTATTTGTATACTATTTTAAGGTATGTTGAGATTCAGATTAAAGAGCATGCTGTGGGTGTTGCTCAGCCTTTTGTTTCTTTGGAATTTTTGAGGAATTTTTTAGTGCCTTTGCCTCCTTTTAATGAGCAGGTGGATATTTGTGAGAAGGTTGATGAATTGAAGATTCAGCTTCAAAATATTATTGATGCTGTGGATTGTGATTTATGAAGTGGTTTTTTTAGTATTTTTTTATCCTAATTTTCATAGGCTAAGAGTATCATGTTTTTTATTAAACTTGTTTCTATGCTTTTTATATTAAAATTTAATTAGAATTCCAATAGCTTTATATAATATAACTTATATAATTAGAGTTTAGCTTATAATAATGGTGCATAATTTTTCAAAAAAAAATAAAAAATAGTAATCCTTTTATTGAATTATTAATTTTTGCCCCTTAAAAATTATTTAATATATTCTAAAGCGAAAAATTATGTTACTGAAACACGAAAACCATTTATTATAAGCATATAGGTAAAAAAATTGAAGGAATCAGAGAATATTTTATTGAAAACCTTACATTAATCTTAATTAATTTGTGTTTCTTTTATTGTTTGTTCACAGGTTAATATTTCTTTAGGTGTAAGGCAATAAAATCTTCAATGTTTGAGAAAAAAGAATAGGGCACCTCCATATTCTTTTTCTCTTAAACATATTTCCTATAAAAAAAAGCTTTTTTTAAAAAAAAATTATTAAAATATGTTTTTAATATAATTGTGTATATTTTAACAAATAATCACTATATCTTTTATCTAATATGCGTAGAGCACTAGTATTTTGGGGACTAGTTACAGCACGTTCTTCAACAAGATTTCTAAGTGAATTATTTTTCATATGTTCTCTTACTTCTCTTAAAACTAGATTAATACTGTTTCTATTATACTCTTTTAATCCATTAGGAGTGAAATTATAGATTTTATAAACTTCTAAATCATAATTTTTAGTAGGAGTCATTAAAACATTTAAAGTAGAATAATAATCAGCAGTTTCAATATTAAAAGCATCAATACCTAGATAAGTGAGTAATGGTATGAATGATGGTTCTGCAAATGGGAATATGAGATAAGTGGTGGTTTGAATTGTTTCTCTTAATTTTATAATTAATTCTATTAAATCTTCAGGGTGTAATAATAAATCATCAGAATTTGCAATTATTAAACTTTCATAACCTAATTCTTCTAATTTTTTAGCACATTGGCATCTTAAATCAATATACTTTGATCCATGTATAACTGCAATTTTAGCATCATTTTCTTTTTCTGCTTGTTCAAGTGTTTTTCTAACTCCATATTCAGCTATTTCTCTTTCCACATTATAAGCTGTTGGTGTGTCCTTTGCTACTTGATAATTGTTTAAATCTATGGCATAAGGTGTAAGTTGATTATGTTTTTTTGTTAACCTTCCTGGTCCATCATGTTTTTTGATTTCAAATTTTTTTGTCATGTTATTTTTCTTTGTTGTAAGTGTTTTTTATAAGTTATTCTTAAACACTTTTTTTTTAGAAAATTTTTTATATAATGTTGGAGTTTATTTATAATAATAGAGAAACCATTTTAGTTAGGGGGCTTTATTTTTTTATGAGTGAAAAAAGGTTAAATGATGAGTTAGATAAGAAATTAAGGGATTATATTTCAATTAATTATCCTGTAGTGGAAGATTTTGATTATCATTTTGATGAAGAGGGTAATAGAATTACTTTAACTGGTAAAATAAATATGCCTAATTCTGAAGTTATTTTATATGCTATTGATGATGTTGAAGAAATCTTAAATGTTCATTATGTTGGTGTTAGATCTGTGAATGGTTCTCATGCTTTTACTTATGAGTTTAATGAGTAGATTTTTTATTTTTTTTATTGTTTTGAATATTTGTTTTGTTTTGTTTTTTGTTTTTGTGGGTGTAGGTTTATTTTTTTGTTGTACCTAAAAAAGTGTCACCTAAAAGGTTACACTTCTGATTTTTTTAGTAATCTTTATATACTCATTTTCCTTAAATAATAATTAAGGATTTGAGGTAAAAGCCAGTGATTATCCAAGGTGTGTTTATAAATGTCTGTATTAGATAAATTAAAAAAGATGGTAAAAGAAGCACAAGCAGATATTGACAAAAGTCAAGCTGAAAGTGCAAATAGAGAACCAGAAAAACAGACATCTTCCGAAGACAAGGTTGAAAAGATTCAAAAATACAGAAAATCTGCTTCTGAAGAAACCACAGTTACATCTGAACCAATAAAAGAACCAGAGGTTATTATTCCACAACATGCAGAGGAAGAAAAAGTTCAAGAAGAACCTGAACCTGAAGTTGTTGAAGAACCAGTAGTAGAGCCTGAACCAGAAGTTGAAGTTCAAGAAGAACCTGAAATTGAAGTTGAGCCCGAACCTGAAGTTGTTGAAGTAGAAATTCCTGATGAAGAAGAAGCTACCGAAACTCCAAAAGAAGAACCTACTGAAGATGAAATCATAGATGATGTGATTAGTGAAGAAGAAGAATTAGATAAAAAGGTTATTGAAAATAACGAAATTTCTGAGGAAGAAGAACCTGAAGAGGAATCTAAAGAAGAAACTTCTGAAGAAGAAACTAAAAAAGATAAAAAGAGCGATAAAATGACTTTATTAGACGATAACGAAGTATATGGAATGGATGCACTCGATGAAGAATTCCATCAAAAATTCATCGATGCAGGTGTTGAAAGTGTAGATCTTTGTTTCCAATGTGGTACATGTGGAGGAACATGTCCATCAGGAAGAAGAACTCCATACAGAGTAAGAAAATTAGTAAGAAACTGTTTACTTGGATTAAAAGAAGCAGTTATCTCTGATGACGCATTATGGATGTGTACTACCTGTTACACTTGCCAAGAAAGATGTCCTAGAGGAGTAAAAATTGTAGATGTTGTAAAACAAGCACGTCGTGAAGCTTCTCATGCAGGATACATGGCAAAAGCACACAAAATGACTGGAGTATTCGTAATGAACACTGGTCACGGAGTACCAATCAATGATGCAACTAAAGTAATGAGAAAGAGAATTGGTCTTCCAGAAATACCACCTACAACTCATGCACATCCTGAAGCATTAAAAGAAATTCAAGACATTTGTAAAGCATGTGAATTTGATACATTAATCGGTTATGACGAAGCTACCGGTGGATTAAAAGAATAAAATTTATGAGGATTAATTAGGAGATAATAAAATGGAAATAGCATATTTTTTAGGATGTATCATGGAAAATCGTTATCCTGGTATAGAAAAATCAACAAGATTATTATTTGATAAATTAGGCGTAGAACTTAAAGATATGGAAGGAGCATCATGTTGTCCTGCTCCTGGAGTATTCGGTTCTTTCGATGAAAAAACTTGGGCTAGTATTGCAGCACGTAACATAGCTATTGCAGAAGGTATGGGAGATGAAATCTTAACTGAATGTAATGGATGTTTCGGATCTTTATCTGATTGTAACAGATTATTAAAAGCAAATGCTGATAAAAAAGAAGAAATTAATGGTGTTTTAGCTGAAACTACTGATAAACAATTCCAAGGAACAACTAATATTAGACATTTAGCTGAATTCTTATACAATGATATTGGTTTAGATAAACTTCAAGAATTATTCACTGAAAACTTAAACTTAAATGTAGCTGTACACTACGGTTGTCACTTCCTTAAACCTACTGCTGAAATAGGTATTGAAGAAAGTGCAGAAAACCCAACTATTCTTGATGAATTAGTTGAAATTACTGGTGCTAAATCTATCCCTTACGAAGCAAAAATGATGTGCTGTGGTGCAGGTGGAGGTTTAAGATCCCGTGATAAAGATGTAACAACTAGTTACACTTATGAAAAACTTACTAACATGGAAGCTGCTGGTGCTGACTGTATTATTGATGTTTGCCCATTCTGTCATTTACAATTTGATGTAGGTCAAAAAGAAGTAAATGAAAAATACGGAACTAACTTCGATATTCCTGTTTTCCATTTAGCTCAACTTTACGGTTTAGCTATGGGTTTAAGTGCAGATGAATTAACTTTAGATGCTCAAATTATTGATTCTGATCCTGTACTTAAGAAACTTGTTGCAGAAGCAGATGATCAAATAGCTGAATAAGTTTTATAGTTCTTTGAATTACCCTTTAGGTTAATGCAGTTTGTTATTATGTTCTGCCTTTAATTAAGTAAATAATTGAGTTTGTGTTAATTTATTGGTGTAATTCTTTTTTAGTAAAAAGATTTAGGGGAAGATATTTTTTTTATCTTCCTCTTTTTTTTAAAAAAACTTTTAGTTTTAGTATTTACAAACATTTTTATACTATGCTAACAAAAGTATTTAAGTAAAATAATAAAATATATTTAACATTAAAATCTTAATTAAATTTGATTGAAAAATTTAATCAAAAAAAAAAATTAAATCATATTTAACTAGATTAAAAAAAAATACAAGAAAAATTAAATGGAGTATTAAAAATATGTTTATAGCAACTTTAAACGGAATATTCAGATACAAAGACTTACCTGAAGACATGATACCTTACGTAACATTCAAAGCAACAATAGAAAGTCAAGATCCTCAACCTGAAGACAAAATAGCAATACTTGATATAACTGGAACAACCACTCATCATGTTCTATTTTTAAACGAGTATAATAATATTGAACAAATCAAAGATGAATTAAAAGAAGAAGATGCAAAAATCAACTATGAAACCATGAAAATATTAGAAGGTCATATATGAGCACATTACCTATAGAAAATACTTGGATAGTACTTGTTGACCTACTTTCAGATTTAAAAAAGAAAGGTCATGAAATTCCAAAATCAGTTCCATCTGACTTAAGTTTCATCAGATCTCAAATTGGATTTTATAAAAGAGATATGAATGCTCCAGAAATGATGAAAGAATACATGGATGCTGAAATGAGTTTAACTTCAATTCAAGAAATGTTACTAAATATAGGTAATCAAGAAGGACCAGATTATATTGAAAAATGGGAAACTGCACTTAAAAATGCAGGTAAAGGGGAAGTTGAACGTAAAATCCCTAAATTAGGTTCACATTTTGTTGTAAACACACCTCCAGGATTCTCATCAGGAAGAATAACTCTTAAAAAACCTATTGATGTGGAAAGAATTCAGGAAATTGCTGAATATGAAAATCTCATAATTGAATTTGAAGATGATGTGACTATAATTCTCTTTGGAGATAAAGAGAATGTTCAACGAGGACTTCGTGAAATGGGTCCATTCTTCTCTGAAGAATAAAAAAATACGAATTTTACTTATTTTTTTTATCATTTCACAAAAACACTTTTTTTATTATAAAACTTTTTTTCTATAAAATTTAAATATAAACTTTTTTATTTAAGTTAGAATACAAATATTATCATATTTAAAAAAATTTTATGTGATAATAATGAAAATTTTAACAATAAGCGATATTCATGGGAAAGCTAATCCCAATTTAGAAAAATATTTAGAAAATAATGATATTGATTTAGTTCTTATTAGTGGAGATATTACTGATTTTGGGCCTTTGGATTTTGTTCCTGAATTTATTAATAGTGTTGCAGCAACTGGTGTTGATGTGATTAGTATTCCTGGTAATTGTGATCCTACTGGGATTTGTAATGCAATAAATGATAGTGATAGTATTTGTATTCATAATAATCTTGTTGCATATGATGATGTTATTTTATTTGGTTTTGGTGGAAGTAATCCAACACCTTTTGATACTCCTGGGGAATTTCAAGATCCAGATTTGTATGATGCTTTAAAAGAGTTGTTTGCTGAGTATGAATTTGTTGCTAATGAGGATGCTAATGTTCTTAAGATTTTACTTACTCATGCTCCTCCTTTTGATACTATGGTTGATGTGTTGCCTGATGGTAATCATGCGGGAAGTATTAGTTTACGTAAGATTATTGAAGAATTCAAACCTGACATAAATCTTTGTGGTCATATACATGAAGCAATAGCTAAGGATGAAATTGGTGATACTATTGTTTTAAATCCAGGTCCTCTTGAAGAAAATCATGCAGTTCTTATTGAAGTTGCAGATAACATGGACTTTACTGCAAATATTATTGACTTAACTGAATAAGCATATGATGAGATTGTAATAAAATTTTTTTTATTATAATTTTTTTTAAATAATATGTTTTGTATAAAAACAGTTTTGTAAGAAAACATTTAAATAAAAATATTATTGGAGAAGAAAAATGGAATCAAATAAATCAATGCAAAAATATGTGATATTCGCATGTGCACTAGGATCATTTCTAACAGCATTCTTATCTAACGCAACAGTAATCGCATCACCATCTATAGCATTACAATTCGGAATGAGCAACATCCAACAAAACTGGATAGCAACAATATTCTTCATGGTAATAGCAGTAGTAAGTGTACCTGCAGGAAAACTCGCAGGAAAATACGGACTAAAAAAATCCCTGATTGTTGGAGTAGTAATATTCTTACTAGGATCAATTGGATGTGCATTTTCATTTAACACCGCAACAATACTGGGATTTAGAGCACTACAAGGAATTGGTGGAGGACTATTAAATGTATGTGGAACAGCACTTGTAGTATCAGCACTACCTCCAAAAAAACGTGGAAAAGGAATAGGACTAACTGTAGCAGGAGTATACATAGGACTATCACTAGCACCAGTAATTGGAGGAATATTAAACTACAACTTTGGATGGAGAAGTATATTCTACATAGTAATACCATTATTAATAATCTTACTTTACATAATCCCAACAAGAATAACAGAAGAATGGAAAACAGGTGAAAACGAACCAATCGATATTCCTGGATCAATCTTATACAGTTTAGGAATAATGGGATTTGTTTATGGTTTCACAATAATAAACACTTTAATTGGAGCAATACTCACAATAGTTGGATTTATAATATTAATAGGATTTGTAACATTTGAGTTACGTCAAAAATATCCTGTATTTGAAATGAGATTATTTAAAAATCATAAATTCTTATCTTCTAACATTGCAGCATTAATAAGTTATCTTGCAACATTTGTATTAACATTTGGAATAAATTACCACTTACAATACATATTAGGAATGAACTCTCAATCTGCAGGAATGATATTAATAATAATGCCATTAATGATGGCAATACTTGCACCAAATGCTGGAAAACTCTCTGATAAAATTAACCCTCAAAAATTAGCAGCAATAGGTATGAGTCTTGTTACAATAGCAGTAATAATTTTAGTATTCCTTACAGAAACTACACCTGTATATGTGATTGCATTTGCAATGTTCTTACAAGGGGTAGGTTATGGATTATTTAGCTCACCAAATACTAATAGTGTTATGAGTAGTGTTCCTAGAAATCAAACACCATCTGCATCATCTGCAGTAGCTACTATGCGTGTTGTAGGTCAAACACTTAGTAGTGGAATGTTAACTGTGATATTTGCTGTTATAATGGGTAGTGTTCCTATAATACCTAAATATTATGGATTATTATTGTATAGTAATAAGTTAGCATTTTCAATAAGTGCGGTTCTTTGTGTAATAGCTGTAATTACTAGTCTTGTAGGTATGAAATCTAAGGATAAGTATAATACTGAAGAGGATTTAACTGTTTAATCTTCTTCTAATTTTTTACCTTTTTTTTATTTTTTTATTTTGTTTAATCTTTATCGAATATTTTATAATATAATAATAATATAATTATTAATTATATGTTTAAAGATAAAAAATTTTCACTAGAAACTTATGTTTTATTGTCTGTTTTACTTGGAAACTTTCTAGTAGCTTTTGTAAGTAATGTAGTTCCAATAGCATTACCACAAATAGCCACAACATACCATTTAAGCAATATATTGCAGAATTGGGTTTCTAATGCATTCTTATTATCTATAGCTGTTTTTAGTATACCATTTGGAAAATTATGTGACCGTTATGGTCTTAGAAACACATTCCTATTGTCATTAGTTATTTTCCTTTTAGGAGCTATAGGAACACCATTAGCCTCAAGCTCAGGAGCATTATTTACCTTCCGTGTTATTCAAGGTTTAGCCTCAGCAATAATAAATGTTAGTGCTATGGCTTTACTTATTGTTGCATCACCTAAGGATAAACGTGGAAAATATATTGGTTTAAATATTTCAGTAATTTATGTTGCAATCAGTCTTGCACCAGTTATTGGTGGAATATTAACATATAACCTTGGATGGCAAAGTATATTTTACTTATCAATACCATTTATCATTTTAAACCTTTGGTTAGTTAGTAAAATTGATAAAGAATGGATTACAGGTCGTGATGATAAATTCGATATTACAGGTTCAATACTTTACAGTATAGCAATAATATTGTTTATGTATGGTTTCACATTCCTAAATCAAACAACTGGAATGATAATTACAATTGCAGGTATAATTTTACTTATAATATTTGGTGTTTATGAACTTAAAAATAATGATCCTATATTTGAATTTAGACTTTTCAAGAATGTTAAGTTTTTAACAAGTAATTTTGCTTATTTTGTAAGTTTTCTTGCAACATTTGTAGTTACATTAATACTTAATTATCATTTACAATACATTCTTGGATGGAATAGTCAAGAAGCAGGTTTATTCCTTATTATAACTCCTGTTGTAATTGCACTTATTGGTTCAACTGCAGGTTACTTGGCTGATAAGGTTGAGCCTCAAAAATTAGCTACTGTAGGTATGGCTTGTGTGACAGCTGCACTTGTATTGTTTTCATTTATAGGTAAAAACACTTCTTTGGTTTATATTGCTTGTGTGATGGTTTTACAGGGTATAGGTATTGGATTTTTCAGTAGTCCTAATATTACTACTATTATGAGTAGTGTTCCTCCTAGTGAGACTGGTATGGCATCTGCTTCAGTTTCTGCTATGCGGGTTATTGGTCAGACTATGAGTATTGGAATTTTAACTCTTATTTTTGCACTTGTTATGGGTAATGTTTTAATTACTCCTAAAGTTTATTCTGGTTTGATACTTAGTTGTCATTATGCATTTGTGATTTCTGCAGTTTTATGTGTTCTTGCTTTTATATCTTGTATTATTGGTATTTTCTCTAAGTCTGAGTTGTATTAGTTTTATTTTTTTTTATTATTTTTTTTCTTCAATAATTTTTGTATACATTATCTTAGAATGAATACATTTATATAGTATGTATACATAATTAGTATTTGTAAGACAAAAATTATTTTTAAAAAAAGTCTTACTCACAAAAAAAAACAAACAATACAAAAAAAAGTGAATAAAAATGTATAACAACAATTTCAACAAAAACACCACAGACCCATTTGGAAGAAACTTCGAAAATTTCAACTTCCCAAACGATTTCACAGGATTTAACAAACAAAATAAAAGACACAATCAACATGAAAATATAGGAAACTACACATACCAATTCCACAATAACGAAGATGAAAACCCATGGAAAAACTACAATGGAGAAAATCCATTCCCATGGGAAGGAATGACACGTGAAGAAATGATAAACGAACGACTAAAATTCATGCAAAGAGCACAAAGTCAACAACACAGACACAACCACCATAATCACGGTAAAAGTCGAAAAAACTTAGAACCATTAAGTATAAGAATAAAACCACATACAAAAAAATTCCTAAAAGAAGAATCACAACTAAGTGCCCGTGAAATCCTAGAATTATACGAAGGAATCATCAAAGGCGAAGACTACTACATACAAACCCTTGAAGAAAACGAAAAAGACTTACAAAAAAATTTAGCAAAAATACAATCCAAAATAGAAGAAGCTAAATATTTCAAAAAAAACCTAGAAGAAACATATGAAAAACAAGACAAACAATAAAAAAAGAAACCTACTAAAATTAATCTTTAAAAAATACTTCAATTTTTTATATGGGAAAAAAGTTTAAAAAAAAAATATTTTTCCCATTATTATTACTAATTTTTTTATATCCCTTTTAAATCTTAGAAATTATAAATATTAATATTAAATAATTAATACGGTTTGTAATTTCAATGAGTAAAAAAACAATGGTATGGTATGTTGTATTTGTAACAGCATTAGCACAATTTATAGCAGCATATACAGGAAATGTTACAGTTATAGCACTACCCCAAATAGCTAAAGTTTTTGGATTAAGCAATATCCTTCAAAACTGGGTTGTAAACATATTCACACTAACAATAGCAATATTAAGTGTGCCATTTGGAAAAATCTGCAGTAAATATGGATTAAAAAGATCATTTCTTCTTGGAGAAATCGTATTTTTCATAGGAGCTATAGGAACAATTCTTTCAATTAATGCTCCAATGCTCTTTGCTTTCAGAATAATTCAAGGTGTAGGTTCTACAGCAATATTCGTATCAAGTATTGCAATGATGGTGAGAGCAGTACCTGATAATGAACGTGGACGAGCTATTGGTATAAGTACAGGTTCAGTTTATCTAGGATTATCATTTGCACCAGTTATAGGTGGAAGTTTAACTTATTATTTTGGTTGGGAAAGTATTTTCATAATTACATTACCAATAATATTTTTATGCATCCTTATTTTAAAATTCCAAGTTAATGATGAATGGAAAATGGGAGAAACAGATTCCATAGATATGAAAGGTATAATTTTATATGCAATTGGTATAATTTGTTTCATGTATGGTTTCACAATACTTAATAAGTTAAATGGAGTAATTTTAACAGTTATTGGTTTAATTTTCCTTATTACTTTTGGATTATGGGAATTACGTACTAAGTATCCGATATTTGAGGTAAGGTTATTTAAAAATAGTAAGTTTTTATCTGCTAATATTGCTTCTATAATAAGTTATATTGCAATTTTTGCAATTTCAACAATTCTTAATTATCACTTCCAATATATTCGTGGTTGGAATGCTCAAATGACAGGTTTAATACTTGTAGCTACACCAATAATGCAAGCTATAGTTACACCACAATCAGGTAAACTATCTGATCGTATTGATCCTCAAATACTTTCAGCTACAGGTATGGGGCTTGTAACAATTTCATTGTTTATTTTAATATTTCTTACAAAAACTACTCCATTATGGATTGTAATTGTAGCTATGGTTTTACAAGGTGTTGGTTATGGAATATTCTCCAGTCCTAATAATAACACTATTATGAGCAGTGTACCTGAAGAGGAAACTGGTATGGCTAGTGCTTCAGTAAGTACTATGAGAGTTATTGGTCAAACATTAAGTATGGGTATTTTAACTGTATTGTTTGCATTTATTATGGGTAGTGTTGTTATAACTCCTAATGTTTATGTGGAACTTGCAGTTAGTTGTCGTTATGCATTGATTATATCTACTATTCTAGGAGTAATTAGTGTTTTAGTTTCACTTGTAGGTTTAAAATCTGTTGCTAAATTAAACACGGATTTTTTTAGATTAAAATAAATAATTCATATTTTCTTTAAAAAATAATAATAAAAATAAAAGGGTTTTTAATTATGGATGAAAACAGAAAAACAGGAATACTTGCACTAATTGCATCATGTCTTGGAGTATTCTATGGAACATATAGTGCTAATGTAGCTAGTGTTGCATTACCAAAAATTGCATTAACTTTCGGATTAAGTAACATCCTCCAAAATTGGGTGTCAATGTCATTTATATTAACAATGGCAATATTCACAGTACCATTAGGTAAATTATGTGGAAAATATGGAGTGAAAAAAACATTTTTATATTCCTGTTTACTATTTCTAGTTGGAACCATAGGAACAGCATTATCTAACACTATACCCTTATTATATCTTTTCCGTGTTATAGCAGGAATTGGAGCAGCAGGATTAACAGTTGACACTCCACTTATAATATCTGAAGTAATATCACCAAACAATCGTGGAAAAGCTTTTGGTATAAATTTATTCTTTGTATATTTGGGTATGTCCCTTGCACCATTCCTTGGTGGAGTTTTAACTACAGATTTTGGTTGGCAAAGCATTTTCTGGGTAATGGTTCCATTTATCATATTAAACATGATAGTCTTATTAATCATACCTGATGAATGGTATAAAGGTCGTGGAGATAGTTTTGATTGGAAAGGCTCAATTGTATTTGCACTTGGAATTATAATGTTTATCTATGGATTTTCAAATATCATAAGTCTTTATGGTTTAATATTTGCAATAATAGGAATAATCCTTTTAGTTGGATTTGCAAAATTAGAATTAAACCTAGAACAACCAGTGTTTAAAATAGGATTATTCCATAATAAAAGATTTTTAAGCTCTAATTTAGCTAGTTTATTAAGTTATGTGGCTACATTTGCAGTTACAACAGTTCTTGCATATTATTTACAATATATTATGGGTTGGAGTGCTGCACAATCAGGATTCCTTCTTGTGATTTCACCTTTAATCATGGCATTATCCTCACCAATTTCAGGATACTTGTCTGATAAAGTGGATCCTCAAAAATTAACAACACTTGGAATGGGACTTGTAACAATTGGTTTATTTATACTAGTTTTCCTTACTAAAACCACACCAGTATACTTATTAATTATTTCATTATTATTCCAAGGTTTAGGTTATGGAATATTTGCATCACCAAACAATAATACTATAATGAGCAGTGTACCTGAAAATGACACTCCAATGGCTTCATCTGCACTTGCTACAATGTGTACAATAGGTGAAACATTAAGTATGAGTGTTTTCACTGTAATTTTTGCAATTTTCATGGGTAATGTTGTAATTTCAGCATCTAACTTTTCTGGGCTTATTTTAAGTACTAAAGCTATATTTATCATTTTAACTGTGGTAAGTATTTTTGCGGCTTATGCTTCATATATTGGTGTTAAATCTCAAGATAAATTAACAACTAAATCAGAATAAAATAATATTTGGTACTTACCTTTTTTTTGTGGGGAGGGTTTTCCAGTTTATGGATAAAAAGGAAATAATCATAATTGTTACAGCATGTATAGGAGGTTTACTTCAAGCATATTTTGCTAATATAACTCCAATTATTCTGCCTCAAATGGCTAAAGTATTTGGTTTAAGTAATATTCTGCAAAATTGGGTTACTAATATTTTCATTTTAACTATGGGTGTTTGTGCATTACCCTTGAGTAAAGTAGCAAGTAAATATGGTGTAAAGCGAACATTTTATTGGTCTCTTATTTTCACTCTTGTTGGAACCATTGGGACAATCTTTGCAAATAGCATATTCTTATTGTTCTTATTCAGGATTATACAAGGTATTGGTGGTGGAGGATTATGTGTAGCTAGTGTACTCATAATCAGTGAATCATTACCTGAAAAGATATGGGGTAAGGTATTTGGATTATATTTAGCACTAGTTTATATTGGAGTATCATTAACAACTGTTATAGGTGGAGTTTTAAGTTATCATCTTGGTTGGACTTTCAGTTTCTATTTATTCATACCCCTCATAATCATAAATTTAATATTATTATACTTTATTAAGGATGAATGGGTATTAGATGCAGAAGAAAGATTTGATTTGAAAGGATCAGTGATTTATGCAATAGCATTTTCAGTACTTATTTTTGGATTTTCCATTTTAAACACAATACTTGGTTTAATAGTAACAATAATAGGTGTACTTTGTTTTGTTCTCTTTGGAAAATTAGAATTAAAAATTTCAAATCCTGTATTTGATATGAACCTTTTTAAGGATAATATGTTCCTTTCAGGTAATATTACATCAATTTTAAGTTTTTTAGCAACTTTCGTAGTTACTACACTTGTAAATTATAACTTACAATACATTCAAGGTTACAATTCTATAACAGCAGGTCTTGTAATCTTGGTTTTACCTTTTATGATGGTAATATTTGCACCAATAGCAGGTTTATTCACTAATAAAATAGATGATGAAATCGTATCAGCATTAGGAATGGGTATTGTTACTGTTGGTTTATTCCTTTTAATATTTTTAGATAAATCAACATCACTAAGTTATATTTTCTTATCCCTCTTCTTGCAGGGTGTAGGTTTCGGATTATTTGCAACTTCAAATATGAATATTATTATGTGTAATGTTCCAGATAAGGATAATCCTATGGCATCATCTGCAATAGCTGCAATGCGTATAGTAGGGCAAACTGGTAGTATGGGTATTTTAACAGTTGTTTTCGCACTTGTTATGGGTGATGTTATGATAATTCCCTCAAATTATCCAGCATTAATAAGTAGTACTCAAATAACCATGCTAATTGTTACTATTGTTGGGGTTTTAACTGTACTGGTTAGTCTTT
>JAEZRD010000114.1 GCA_023440975.1 Methanobacteriota archaeon
AGTAGATTGTGATAAGAGAGTTCATAATTTTTTTTATAATAAATTGAAGTTTAATTCTCAATTGAATTTTTTTGCAGTTGATAAGAATTTTGAAGCTTTAGATAATATAATTAATGGTGAATTTGTTTATGATAGAAATATTTATCTTTTAGCTAGTTTGATTGAAAATGCTCGTAGGAAAGCGGAGTTTGGGTATTATGATGATGCTATTGCTAGGTTGTATCGTGCTACTGAGTTAATTGGTCAGATTGAATTATTGGGTTGGGGTATTGATTATAAGCATTTAACTGTTAAGCAGAATGATGTTATTTTTAATTCTGATGATTGGGTTTTGACTTATTTAAATGATGATGGAACTTATCATTTTTCTGGTTTGATGAATACTTTTAAAGTTTTGAATATTTTTAAACCTTCTAATGAGATTTCTAAATTTTTTAAAAGTAGGAATGTTGGATCTTTATTGGATTTTAGAAGTTCTTCTATTCTTGCTCATGGTTTGGAGAATAAGAGTAGGATTGAATTTAATGAGTTTTATAATGTTGTTTTGGACTTTGCTAAATTATTGAATCCTGATATTGGTTTATATTTGTTGTTCGTTAGTTTTCCTAAGTTTGATTTATCTTAATATTTTTTTTTTACTTTTTTTAGAATTAATATAGAAACCTTTATATACTATAACAATCTAATAGATTGTAATTGGAGGGGTGATTATAAATGATGATGTTGCACTAATTTTATAAAAAATATAAGTAAACCATATAATAATTCAAAAATTATTATATGAATATAATACAATTTTAAATTTAACTATATAAATGATTAAAAATTTCATTTTTCAAAATCTAAAAAATATCAGGGGTGATGTGTAAAAATGTTTAAAAATGGAATAAACTTAGAAAAACTAATTAATAATCGATATGATAGTCCTCATGCACCGAACATTCATTATTTCTTAACAGATGATGAAAATCATAATTGTGATGGATCTGTTGATGGAACTCCAGATGGTTTATACCTTGGACTTCTACAAGGTCATAGTGATTTTAAAGATTTAATCTTTGATGAATCTACTCGTGAAGCTAATAATGCTCTTTTAACTATGTCTAAAAAAGTTTTAGATATGGGTGGGAGATTATACGTTACTTTAGGTTTAATTTATCATGATGGTGATAGGGAAGCTGCAGAACCAGATGAAAATGGTAAATATGAGGAATACCCATGTTATATTTTAAATGATAATGTGTATTCTAAGGAAATAGTCTTAGAAGATCCAGATGAACCTTATGGTACTGGTAGTTATGGTTTATTTATCAAAAAAGATGAAGAAAATGGTAATTATCTTTATGAATATGGTATTCAACTTGTTGAGTTAGTTGTTTGCTACAAGCCACCGTTAGAATATTATTATCTTCTTGAAGACTCTATTACAGATGAAGTTGCAGAACTAATTCGAAACTGGACTGAAAAATTAGAAATTAAAGATTAAAAAAAAATTATAATTTTTATTCTTTAATAAATTTTATTTAAAATAATAATAGGGGATTATTTTCCATGTTAAAAAAAGGATTTAATTTAGAAAAAACATTAGAAAATCGTGATAACAATGATTTTACTCCATCTGTAATCTATTTTATCAGAAATCCTGAAACTAATAAATTATGTGAAGGATACATTGATGGTAGTGCTGATGGTAGATATAAAGGATTATTACAATGTAAAAATGATTTTAAAGAAATAAATTTAGATGAATCAATTTTTCAAAGTGAAAACCCATTATACACTATATGTGAAAAACTATTAGATATAGGTTGCACTATATTTTTAAAATTTGGATTATTAAGCGTAGGCTATGATCCTTTCGAGGAAAATGGAATAGAATATGAAACATATGGTTTAAGTGCTAAGAATTTAAGTTTTGATGCAAAAATAAACTGTGAAAAATCTAGTTATGATAATGGAACTTTTGGAATTTTCATAAAAAAAGATAAAAAAGGTTATTATCAGTACGATTATGGCTATCAATATTTTGAATTATTCATTCGCCATTACCCCCCAGAAAGAACTTACAATAAGATTTTAGGATCCCCTAAAGATGAAGTTGAAGAAGGAATAATTAAATTAGATGAAGAATTAATTATTATAAAATTAAATTAGGAGTTATTTTTTTCATGTTTAAAGAGGGAATAAATTTTAAAAAAGTATTTGATAATCGTGGAATTAGCCCTGCTATACCTACAATTTACTATTTTTTAAGTGATGATACTAATGGTAAAGCTGATGGGAACATTGATAGCGATTGCATATCTTCAAATCCAGGATTAATAGGAGGTAAAACTAAATTTGAAGAGTTATACTTTGATGAAAGTATGCTTAAAGAGGATGAAGATGAAGAAGATGCCATATTTATGTTATGTGAAAAAGTTTTAGATATGGGTGGACGTTTATATATAGCATTAGGCTTAACTGATGATGAAGGTGATGGAGGATCAGCAAGTACAAAGGATTATTATTCTGAAAATTATGATGATGAGGAAGAAGATGGAGAATATTATAAATTCATTTCTATGTTTAATGATTTTTATACAGCATATATCAAAATCAAAGATGAAGATTGTAAATATGGCTATGGTCGAGGAAGTCTAGGAGTTTTTATAAGAAAGAATGAAAAAGGTAATTATCAATATGATTATGGATGTCAATACTCATTATTCTATAATTGTATGGTTCCTCCAGAAGAAGGTTTTTACATGGTTTCAGATGAAAATCCTGATGAATATGAAAAAGGAGTTATATATATTGTTGATCAAATAGATATTTTTGATTAAAACTACTAATATCTTTTTAATTTTTCATTTTTTAATATTAGAACCTAAAAAAATAGTTAATGAAGTAAAAAAATATAAATCAAAAAAAAATGTATTTAGTGTACTAATTTAATATTTATTATACCATTAATGAGGATACTATGACAGGAATAGATGAAAACTCAAAAATCGAAGAAGCTTATCGGAAAAAACGATTTGAAATTGAAGATTCTAATTTGCCATATGATGAAAAAAGAAATTATATGAATATTTAGATAGTTTAAAAAATGCTTATAATTGTGATTATATTATGAGAATTTTGAGAATAAATTTAATAATTTTAAAATTATAAGAGAAATTATTCTGAATAAAAAATTAGAAATAGAAGATTCTGATTTATCTATAAACGATAAAAAATCATTATATAATTATTTAAATAATTTACAAGTAGGTAATTGTCCAGATTATATAAATAAAAAATTTGAGGATAATAAAAA
>JAEZRD010000030.1 GCA_023440975.1 Methanobacteriota archaeon
CTCATATAAATACCATATTATGGAACTCATTTTCTTTACCTTAATTTTATCTTCAATTTTTTAATTATTTTTAGAATATATCTCGTATTGTTGTTTCTCCAGTATCCATATTTAGGATACCTACTCTTTCTGCACATGCTAAACATGGATCTACTGATGCATATGTTGTTACTGCATCTGCTACAGTAGCTACTCTTTTTAGCATGAAGTTTTCACATGAATCTATATTCATTATACTTGGTGTTCGTATACTAATGTGTTTAATTAAATTTCCATTAGTTTCACACATATAAGCTACTTCACCACGTGGAGCTTCATTTCTCCAATCTGCATAACCTGTTCCTATTTCAACAGGTATACGTACATCTCCTTCAGGAATATTATCAATAGCTTGATGTATTAAATCTATTGATTGAACTATTTCATCGTAACGATTCATGGTTCTTGCGAAGTTATCTCCTTCTTTTCTCCATATTGGTTTGAAATCAAAATAATCTTTATAAGTTGGGTGTGGTTCTCGATAATCATGTTTTAATCCACTTGCTCTACCTATTGGACCTACTGCTCTGCCTTTAAGAGCTTCTTCACGAGTCATTATACCTACGCCTTTAGTACGCAAGCCTACTAATGGTCCTTCTTCGAATAGTTTTTTGTGGATTTCAAAGTCTTCTTCGACATGAGATATTCTTTCAAGTATTGCATCTAAATGTTCTTGTTTTGCATCCATTCTTACTCCACCAACAACATTCCAACCCATATTTACCCGATTTCCGGTTAATAATTCTATTGCATCCATTACATATTCTCTTAAGTTTAAAACATCCATGTATAAAGTTTCATGATCCATTGTTTTAAAGAATGTGGAGTTAGCAAGTAAATGTGATTGTACTCTGTCTAATTCGTTTGTTATTACTCTTAAAAATTGAGCTCTAGGTGGTGCTTGAACATCACTGATTTTTTCTATTGTTTCTGCAAATGTTTGTGTGTGTTCATAGGAGCATATTCCACATATACGTTCTGCAAGGTAAATATCTTTTTGCCAGGTTTTACCTTCCATTATTTTTTCTATTCCTCTATGAACATAACCATAATCTATTTCTGCATCAATAACTCTTTCTCCTTGAGTTTTGAGTTTTAATCTTAATGGTTCTTTTAATCCTGGATGTATAGGACCTATTGGTAAAATCATAATATCACTTCTTACTCGTCCTTGTTTTTATCTATTTTAGCTCTAGCTGCTATAGCGTCGGGTCCAACAGCTAATATTGCTTCTAATATTTCGTTAGGTCTTGGAGGGCATCCTGGTATTTCAGCAGCTATTGGTATGAAATTTGATGCTGGTGCATTCACAGTTCCTCCTTCTTGATTAAACACGTCCCCTGATTGTGGACAATTTCCTATTGCCACTACAATTTTAGGTTCTGGCATTTTAGTGTAAATTCTTCTTAAATTTTCTTTCCAATGATCTGTTACTGCTCCTGTGAGTAAGATTACATCTGCTTCACGAGGATTGTTATGAACATATATTCCATATTGTTCCAAATCATATCTAGGACTTGTTAAAGATACTAATTCAGTATCACATCCATTACAACCTCCACAGTTAACTATACATACATGGATGGATGTTTTCCTAAATATATTTTTTAGATCATCGAACATCTTATTACCTTCTAATTATTCATAATTTTCTTTTAAAACAAGTAGGAGTTTATTTCTACCTTCTTGTAAGATTTCATTGTAATCAGCACCATTAATTAATTTTTTAGCTAATGGTAAGCGAATTTTATCACCTTGTTCAACTGTTACGATTCCTAATACATCTATAAACCATTGTAAATGTAAATCAACATATAATTTACGATGTAATGCATCATGTAGTGCTGATTGATAAGTTGCATGTAAAGAGTCAATTTGACTCATATCTAAGTTTTCAATGAATATTTCATTCATTTCATCAACTGAAATATTGAATTCTTTACTTAATGGTTCAATAATATCTTCTTGCCATTTGAATGATTCAATTTCTCTTAATTTCATTTGATAAAGTAAATCGTTATCCTTAGACATTATAATTTTCAACTCTTTTTATTCATTTTTTTATAATATAAATATGTAATTTGTAATTATCCAGATTATTGCTGCTACGATTATTCCTATTACAGTTTCTTTTCTCCCATAACCTGGTCTCATACCCATAACAAATCCTATTAATAGTAATGCTATGGCTATTATTATCATTGATAATGCATGTGGTAGTAATCCAAAGTTAAATAATAGCACCCAACCTATTATAGCCATTATTAAGGCTATGATATCTATTTTTTGGATAATAAATATTTCTCCATGCCATTTATAACTTACTAGTAATCCTAAAACAGATCCTACTAGGAAAGTTAATAAATATATTAATAAAGGTGCTAAATCCATTTTTTTTAAACCTCGATTACACTGCTTTGTAAATATATAAGAATGATATTGCTATTATGATAATTGTTACAAAGAACATTATCTTTTCTAATTTTTCATCAAATTCTGAAACTTTTTCTGTATCACTTTTGTATATTAATGGGAAAAAGAGAACTCCAATAAAGACTAAAGGTACACCTGATAGGAGCCCATATTGTCCCTGGAAGATACATACTAAAGCTGAACATACTGTGATACCTAATGCTACTAGGGATGCTAATAATATTATGCCATGTTCTTCTTTCATTTTAAATCATCTTTTTCCATATTTTCTTTATTTTATTTTTTTAAATTAGTAGGATTATTATTGAACCTACTGTACATATTATTGCTATTGAAATTTGAGTCATTACTGAATGGTTTGGATTTAACATTGGAGTAGTTGCACTTATAAATCCTGTAATAATTGATATTACAATCATTCCAATAATTAAACCAAGAATTCCTATTGGTCCGAAGAAACAAACAAGGAATACCCATAGTAACATATACCATGCTACTGAATCAGTGAACATTAAAAATCCTCTTAAGAAACCGAAATGTTCTGTTTCAAATCCTGTAATTAAATCTTTAGCTTTTGTAATGCAAAAAGGATTGTATGGGGATTTACTTATTATTAAAGTGAAGAACATTATAGCTGCTAGAGGCATTGATAATATTAAAGGTCCATGAACTGCTTGGTAACTAATTAAAGCACTTATATTTAATGTTCCAGTTTTAAGGAATATTAATGCGAGAACTGCGAATAGAGGTAATTCTGCTGCTGCTGAGAAAACTGCTCTTACACAACTTAATTTACCATAAGGTGAACCACTACTACTTCCTGCATTATGTTCTACAATTTTGTGAACAGCGTAAATACCGAATATTATTAGTAGTGAACTTTCAAGTACTGGTCCAACAATTACTCCTGTAACCCAAACTCCACAGAATATTACAACAATAGCCACATAAAATGGTAGTGATGCTGTATCTGGGAAACTTGTTTCTTTGAAAAAGAACTTTAAACTGTGAATAAAGTATTGGATTATAGGAGGACCTGGTCTAAGTTGAACACGTGCCATCACCTTCCTATGTAATCCTAAAAGTAAGCTTCCAAAGATAAAAGCTATAAGGACGTTGATAATAATATTCGCCATTAAATTCATCATAACACACCTAAATATAATTTAAGTACATAAAACCTTTTAATATCCTGTAAATGGTTCTTGTACTCTTTCCTCCATTTCGTCTTTTGTAGGTTTAGCCATATTAAGTAAACCGAATGAAAGTATGAATAATGGTATGCATATGATAGCTAACGCTAAAGTTACATACTCGGATGTGAAAAATCCGCATATAATACCTAATAGTGATGCTACAAGTAAAATGTAACTAATTATTTTAATTTTATTCATAATTTTTCACCTACTAAATTACTTTAATTATTATTAATAATATTTCAATTGCTCTTATCATGATAAATAATGAGCTTAAATGTATTATAAGTATGAATGGAGATCCTGGAGTTCTGAACATTTCAGCTTTTGTTGCGAAAAATGGTGCTATACCAGTTTCACCGCAAATTCCAATGAATAATAAAATAGCTCCAAACATCATCATTGGAGTTGTATATGTCATTTTTGCAATTTCAATTAAACTTAATGTACCTGTACTTGCAAGTACTATACATGCTCCTCCAAATAATGGTAAACTACACATCATAGCTATAAGTCCATATTGATAAGCTGCATCTAGCACATCTACTTGTTTTACTGCAGATACAATACCTATGTTAACTATTCCTACAAGAGACATGAATAAAGTGAAGTTATATAAATCTCCTGTAATCATTGCTCCTGCAGTTGCAATACCACAGATTATAGCTAAGAACCTTCTTTGCTTAAATTCGGATAATCCAACTCCAACTTTAGTATCTTCTAATTTACCAAAACTAGCTTCAACTTGTGTTTCTGGACGACTTAAAGCAATTAAGACTGTGAATAGTATGATAACTACAAACATGAACAAATGGAATGGATTAATATAAAAAACAATATCTCCTAAAGGTACTGTTCCTAAAATATGTCCTCCTAAACTATCAATTATCATAAACTCTTCATCTCACTCATTTTCTATTATATTCTTCTCTCATGAGAGTACCTATTACTCCCATTTTACCTGCAACTTTTAGTAATAATCCAAATGCTGCTAGGAATAAACTTAATAACCATAATTCAGGGATTGCAAAGAATAATGCAAATCCTATTAACCATAAACACCATGCTACTCCACTAATTCCACTTAAACCATTAATAAAGTTAACTGGTAATCCTCTTGCTTTTCTACAGAATACATAAAATATTAATCCTGCACCAGCGATTACTCCTCCAGTAAATCCACTAGCCCATATACCATAACCTACTAGGATTAATGCTATGAAATTTGGAGCAGTTGTCATTATTTCCATGTCTGACACTAAAGGTAAAGGTAAGAATGATGCTTTTTTATCCATTTTATGCATTTCACGAGAGAGTAATATTTCACTTATAGCTAAAGTTTCAGCTAAATCAACTGTAAAACCTGGAAGGACTAATGCTTCTGCTAAATCTGTTCCTAAAGCGGCTACAACCATAAGCATAGCTAGTCCTACAATATCTGTAAGTATTAAAATTTGAATGTCTCTTTTTTCTATTGCTATTCCAGTTAATCCTATAAATGCCACTATTAATGCAGCATAAAATGCTGGTAAATACATATTTAGAAATGTTGTTGGAACAGTTGCTGGGATATATACCATTTAATTATCCCTCCGGTTCTGTTTGATATGTGCTTTCCTATTATTTTCTTCAACTTTAGAGGACAATCTGTCACCTGTAGATATAGCTGTTTTCACATCATTTTTTATAACTTCTTCATCATTTTTATGATTCATTGTGAAATTTAAAGCTAACCATGAAGCTATAATGAAAGCCATCATAAGAATACTGGATTCAAGTATTGTATCGAATCCTCTTGTATAATAAAGAACTTCATCAATAAGACCACCAGGTGATGAATATATAGTAGTACCGAAGTATTTACTTATTCCTGCCATATATTGACTTATTGGTGTCATATACGCCGTAATTTTACCTAGTTCCACACTATTTTCTGGGTATTGTGGTCTGATTATTCCGGGTGTTCCTAAAACTTCTCCACCACGATCATATGGTGCTAAATGTAATCCAGAGTTTACTTGTTCTTGTGGTGCTGGTCTGGTATAAGGTTGATCAGCATTAAGTGCTACTGGAATTAGAAATCCTACTATTAAAAATAGTGCCATGACTAATGCGAATAGTCTTGGAATATTTTTTGGTTTAGCTAATGCATTCCATATATCTCCAATTCTCATACATCAGCCCCCAATTCTTCTAGACGTGTTACTGCACGGAATAAAATTAAGGTAATTACCATTGTAGTACCTATGAATGTTATTACTGCTAGAGTATGGTTGTATGATAAGAATATTAATGATACTCCTACACTTGGTATTTCTGTATTGATTAATCTTATTATTGGGTCTTTTACTCCTGGACCCCATACTACAGCTAAACTTCCAACTACTGAAAGTATTATTCCTAAATAAAACCAAATTTGAAGATCAAACATTTCCATTGCCCTCCAAGTTTTTGGATCTTATCTCATTAACTTTTAAAAGAGATAATAGGAATACTATGATGGATAATGGACTAAGAAGTGCTACTAAGAATGCTATATCTAAATATTGGAATGCAACCATTGCTAAGAATAATCCTGCATCTGTTAATGATAGCATTATTAGTTTGTCTAATGGTTTTCGTAGTAGTATTATTCCAATTGATCCAACTACTAGTAATACTACTGCTATACTTGTTATATCTATAAAGTTTAAAGGATTCATGTTTCTCTAACCTTATCCATCTTCTTTATCTAAAAGTATTTCATTATCTAACTTTTTAAGAGAGTATGCTATTGCATTACTACTTAAAGTACTTGTTACGAAGAATGTAGCTGCTACTATGAAACCAAACATTGATTGGGAGTATAGGGCTATGACTGCTGTTACACCGAAGTCTATTACATTTATGTATAATAGTTTTTCAACACGGTTAGATGTAACAAGTGATCGTAATGCCATTAATATTATTATAATACCAATGATTGAAATGTATATTTCGTTAGCCATCTTTCTACATCCTGTTAATTTAATAATTATGATTCATTTGTATATCTATTCATTATTTTAGCTATTTTTCCAAGTGTTCTTGAGGAGTATTTGTGATATATTCCTTGTACGAGTAATATAGCGATTACTGCTCCACATATGAACATTTGTGGTGTCATTCCTAAGAATGTGGTAAATATGAATACTAGTACTGTCATTGTTAGTGATCCAGTTGTACCAGCATATCCTGGGTCTGAACATAATCTGTTTCCTATGAATACGAGTAATGCTGCTATTAATCCTCCTTGGAATCCGCAAGCCATTATTGCTATTGAGCTTATTAATGTTCCTGCTGATGCATCTGGTGAACATAATATGTTTCCTTGGAAGAATCCTCCGGCCAAGTCTCCTTTTCTTTCTTGTATGTCATGGCCTACAATGTTTGCTCCTTGTACTCCGGGCATTTCAGGTAATCCGAAGTATGTATCTACTATTACGAAGTTTAGGAGTGATATGATTGTTGCTAATATGATTCCTATTATTATGTTCATTTTGATACTTCCTCTGTTTCTTGTGGAGGTTTTGGAAATACATAGTAAAATAAGTATTTTACGAATAATGCCACGATTATTCCTATAATTACTGCTAAAACTATTCCATGGAATTTCCATATATATCCTAGTCTATAAAATATTGCTAGGACTCCTATAGCTAGTACCGGTGTTGGGAATATCGCACTCACATCAAATGAGTATCTTATTGGCTTATTCGGAAGCCAAGGTAATCCTAAACCTTTAGCAACGATTATAGAGACTATTATTGAAATTAAATAACCGAGCAATAAATATATTTCATTACCTTGAATAAACATGATATTATCTTTATGGCATAGTATATAAATAAATTATGTCTTATAAACAAGACAAAAAACTTATAAATAATAAAATATATGAAGATTTAAAACGAATTTAAGGAAAAAATAAAAATTATACAAAATAAGATATAATAAAGTATAATTTATACAATTATCTCAAATCCAAAAATATACACATTAAAAGTAATACTAAAAAATATTAAAAACCTTTTTTGTAAAAAAAGGAGTAATGATATATAATTTAAAAAAAATATTAAATAATATAACATAGATTATATAAACAACAATAAATAAATTAAAAATATTAGATTAAAATAACAACAATTAAATAATGATTTTTTAGGTAATAATTATGGAAAATAAAAATATAATCGTGACAGGTGGTCTAGGATTTATTGGATCCCATATAGTCGATGAACTAGTGGAAAACAATAAGGTTACAATAATAGACAATTTATCAACAGGAAAAATGGAAAACTTGAAAAAACCAGAACATCCAAACTTAACTTTAATAAAAGGAGACCTAAACGATTTGGAATTAAAACCAATATTAGAAGGTAACGAATATATTTTCCACCTTGCAGCAGCAGCAAGTGTACCTATGAGTGTTGAAAATCCAATGAATACACATATAAATAATGTTGATGCAACAGCAAAACTTTTAATAGCTGCAAAAGATGCGGAAATTAAAAAAATAGTATTTTCAAGCAGTAGTGCAGTTTATGGGGAAAACCCAAATATGCCTCTTAAAGAAACTGAACCTTATATGCCAACAAGCCCATATGCAGCATCTAAAGCAATAGGAGAATTATATCTTAAATCATTTACTGAAAGTTATGGATTAAATAGTACATCTTTAAGATATTTTAATGTTTTTGGACCAAAACAAGATGTTAACTCACAATATGCAGCTGTAATTCCTAATTTTATTCATGCAATTATTCATAATGAACAACCTGTAATTTATGGTGATGGTGAACAAACACGTGATTTCATATTTATTAAAGATATTGTAAAAGCAAATATAGCTGCAGCTGAATCTGATTATAATGGAATTGTTAATGTAGCTGCAGGGGAAGCAATGACTATTAATGAATTATATGAAATTATTGCTGAAGTTCTAGATACAGATATTAAACCTAAATATTTAGATGAACGCCCTGGCGATATTAAACATTCTTTTGCTAATACTGAAAATATGGAAAACATTAATTTCAGTGTTGATAAATCTAATTTTAAAAAACAATTACAAGAAACCGTTAAATGGTTTGAAACTCAATTATAAATTTTTTTTTACTCTTTTTTTAATTTTATTTTTTCTTTTACCCATTTACTTTTTTTTAAAACAAATCGATGTATAAAATATTATATATCGATTAATCTAAACCTAATAAACAATACCCCTAAAATAAAAAAAAATATATGGAGGTGGAAAAAATTAAAATTTCAAGAAATATTTTAACAATAAGCATTTTTCTAATTGTATTAATGATTTCTATACCTGCAGTTTTAGCTGATGACAATACAACAACAAATACAAAGGAAATTAACATAGCAAATAATGTTAATAATTCTAATAATATACTCTTAGCCAATACTAATGAAAACATTACTAATAAAGAAAGTTCAAATAGCATTTCACCTAATGATTCTATCCAAAATGCAGTTAATTCAGCATCCTCTGGAAGTACAATCTTATTAAATCCAGGAATATATAATCAAACTGGCATAACTGTTAATAAAGATTTAACATTTTATGGAAATGGTAATGCAACTTCAATAATTATTAACGGAAAAAACATTAATTCTTCAATATTTTCAGTTTCTAATGGTGCTACAGTAAGCTTTATCAATATAACTTTTATTAATGGTAACAGTACTGGAAGTGGTGGTGCAATAAACAGTTTAACTAGTCCAATAATCATAAACAATTGTATTTTTGATAATAATAATGCAGAAATTAATGGTGGAGCAGTTTCTGTTGATAATTCTACTGTTAAAATCAGTAATTCAAAATTTAATAATAATTTTGCAAACTATGATGGTGGTGCACTAGCTACATCACGTATTGCTGGATCAAAAATAAGCAACACAAGTTTTGACAATAATTCTGCAACAGGATGGGGTGGAACTATATATTCATGGTACTCTGGAATTACTATGACTAATATAACTATTATAAACAGTACAGCTGAAACTGGTGGTGCTATTTTCAATAGTGGAAACATTGTAATAACAAAGAGTAAATTTATTAACAATATTGCTCATGAAGGAGGTTTACTCTATAATTATGCTAATAGTTCCATAATTAACAATTGTATAATTGAAAACAATACAGCTGTTAGTGGTAGTGATATCTATCTTTTCAGAACAAATACTAAATCTAATTTTGATAATAATTGGTGGGGAGTGAATAATCCTGAAAATACTACAGAATACCCTGTTAATTGGACTAATAGATTTGTTTTAGATTTTGATAAGGAAATTAATTATCCTTCCACTTGGTTAAATGTTAACACTAATATTACAGAAACAACAAATTCTGGAGTATTAACTGTTTCTCTTAAATCAAATACAAATGAAACTGTAAATTTACCTGTTGATTTCACTCTAAATTTTAATAATCAAACATTTAATGCTGATTTAAATAATGGTAGTGTTAGTTTTAAGTTATTAAAAACTAGTGAAAATCAAACTATAATTACTACAGCAGATTATGAAAAATTATCTAATATTCTCAGTGCTTTAACTACAAATACTACTAATAGCACAAATACTACTAATTCCAGTAACAATACTAATAATAATTCAAATAACAACAGTAATAGAAATAATAGAAATTCTAAAGAGAATATTCAAAAAATAGAAAATATTAAATTAACAAATAACTACTCTGAAAGTAGTAATTGTTCAAATAATAGTGAAAAATCAATTAATAATATAAATATGGAAAAAACAGGAAATCCAATTGGATTAGTTATTCTAGCATTATTAAGTATATTTATAACTAAAAGAAAAAAATAAAAAAATTGTTGAGAATTTAATTTTCAGCATTAGATTTTGCTAATCTATTACGAAATTCTGAACTTTTTTTCATATTTTTATATTCTTCTTTTTTAGGGCATTTAAATTCTTGAACCATTAATATTTTATATTCATAATCTTCAGGTAAATTTTTATCTTTACCCTCAATTAAGCCCCGAT
>JAEZRD010000069.1 GCA_023440975.1 Methanobacteriota archaeon
TAAATGATGAAGAGTTATTTGAATGGAAAATGAAACTTCAAAAGATCTATTCTCAATCTTTTAGTTGTGTTTTCCCAAGACATTGTAATCGTTTTGTAATTAAAAATACAATTAACCAAATTAAGAATGTTACTGAGGTTAAGATTATAGACGTATATGATGGTCCTCAAATTAAAGAAAAATTCATTAGTTTAACTTTTGAAGTTAAAGCCTTAGATTTTGATGCTTTTGATTCTACTAAAGAATTGTTAGAAGGTTTTGGTGGAATTATTAG
Organism: Methanobacteriota archaeon; assembly: GCA_023440975.1. Classification (GTDB taxonomy): domain Archaea; phylum Methanobacteriota; class Methanobacteria; order Methanobacteriales; family Methanobacteriaceae; genus Methanobrevibacter_A. Next base: position 275 of record JAEZRD010000069.1, read on the forward strand.
ATAATTATTATTTTTTTAATTAACTCTTAATATATAACGAACTAAAAAATATTTTAATAACAAAAAGTAAGAGTTAATCAAAAATTGTTTAAACAAAAAAAATAATAATTAAATTAATAAAATAACAATTTTTAATAATAATTTAGTGTATTTAATGAAAAATATGAGTATTTTAATTATTAAAATGTATTTTAACCTGTTTAATAAATGATTTTTATAAAATTATAATTCGAATTAAGTTTTCATATATACCATAAGATTTATATAGTAGAATATACACAGTATCTTATAGTTACAAAAACTAACTAAAAGATTTATATAGATAAAAAATAAAAAAATCAAAGCATAATACTTTTTTTTAGATTAAATGTAACTAAAAATGAAATAATAAAAATTATTCAAATAACATACAATATAAATAAAAATAAAGAATAAATCAAAGTTTAAAAAATAAAAGAATAATAACAAAAATTAATTAAAATAAAAAAATATCATAATTACAAAGAAAAAAAGAAGAGGAGATGAAAATAATGGAAAACAACAACAATATCCAACAAGAAGAAGAAACCAAATTAAAAGTAGCCGAAGCAAGATCACAAAGAGATATAGGTAAAGGAATAGTCAGAATAGATCCTGAAACAATGGTTAAAATTGGAGTAACCGACGGTGAAATAATAGAAATTATTGGAGATAAAACCACCGCAGCAATGGTATTTTCTTCACAGAATGAAATGAATTCTGGAATCATAAGAATGGACGGTACCACCCGTAAAAATTCTAAAGCATCCATTGGACAAGAAGTAATAATCCAAAAAGCAGATGCAAAAGAAGCTAAAAAAATTAAATTAGCCCCAATTGAACAACCTATAAGATTAGGTGGAGACATTAATGCCGCATTTAGAAACAAAGTAATGGTTCAAGGGGACATAATAATAACTGGATACAAACAACAAAGACAAAATGTAATGAGTAACAGTTTATTTGACGATATGTTCCGTGAAATGATGGAAATCCCAGCATTAGGGCAATTAAAATTAGCTGTAGTAAATACAAGCCCTCTTGGAGTAGTATACGTTGGACCAAATACTAAAATAGAAATGCAAGAAAATCCTGTAGATATATCCAAAATTGAAGGAATATCCAACTTAGTGGATGTAAGTTATGAAGATATTGGAGGTCTTAAAGAAGAAGTTAAAAAAGTAAGAGAAATGGTTGAAATCCCACTTAAAAGACCAGAAATATTTGATAAATTAGGAGTCACCCCTCCTAAAGGAATATTAATGTATGGACCTCCAGGAACAGGAAAAACATTACTAGCAAAAGCAGTTGCAAACGAAAGCGATGCACATTTCATAACAATTAATGGGCCTGAAATTATGAGTAAGTATGTAGGAGGATCTGAAGAAAATTTAAGAGGATTCTTTGAAGAAGCAGAAGAAAATGCACCTTCCATCATATTTATAGATGAATTAGATGCAATTGCCCCAAAAAGAGAAGAAACTCAAGGAGAAACTGAAAGACGTACAGTAGCACAATTATTAACTTTAATGGATGGTTTAAACTCACGTGGACAAGTAGTAGTAATAGGAGCAACTAATCGTCCAGATTCATTAGATCCTGCATTAAGAAGACCTGGAAGATTTGATAGAGAAATTGAAATAGGAATACCTGATGTAGAAGAAAGAAAAGAAATTCTTGAAATTCACACTAGATCTATGCCTTTAGGGGATGATGTTGATTTAGATGAATTTGCAGAATCTACCCATGGATTTGTAGGAGCAGATTTAGGTTCATTAGCAAAAGAAGCTGCAATGAGAGTAGTTAGAAGAATAATTCCTGAAATTAAAGAAGGAGAACCAATTCCTGAAGAAACTCTTAAAAAAATTATAGTTACAAAAGATGATTTTAAAGAAGCATTAAAAGAAATTCAACCATCAGCATTAAGAGAAGTAATAGTACAAGTACCTGATGTAAAATGGGATGATATAGGAGGATTAGATGAAGCTAAACAAGAACTTAAAGAAGCAATTGAATGGCCTTTAAAATATCCTGAAAACTTTGAAAAATTTGGTATCAGACCTCCTAAAGGAACATTATTATATGGAATCCCAGGAACAGGAAAAACATTACTAGCAAAAGCAGTTGCAAACGAAAGTGAAGCAAACTTCATATCAGTTAAAGGACCAGAATTATTATCTAAATGGGTAGGTGACTCTGAAAAAGGAATAAGAGAAGTGTTTAAAAAAGCTAAACAAGCATCTCCAACTGTAATATTTTTCGATGAACTTGATTCAATTGCAAGTACTCGTGGAAATACTTTAGGAGATTCTGGAGTTACTCAAAGAGTTGTAAACCAATTATTAACAGAAATAGATGGTATGGAAGAATTACATGATGTGGCCATAATTGCTGCTACAAACAGACCGGACATGATTGATCCTGGACTTATGAGACCTGGAAGATTTGATAGACATATTGAAGTAGGAACACCTAATGAAGAAGGTAGATTATCCATCTTCAAAGTACACACTAAAAATATGCCATTAGCTGATGATGTAAAATTAGATAAATTAGCTAAAAATACTGAAGGTTATGTTGGAGCAGATATTGAAGCAGTTTGTCGTGAAGCAGCAATGTTAACTTTAAGAGATAATATTGAATCTGATGAAGTACCAATGAAATATTTTGAAGAAGCAAAAGATAAGGTTAAACCCAAAAAAGAGAATTCTGCAGATGAAATGATGCAATATAACTAAATTCAATAAATAACTTGAAGTGGAGGTGTCAAAAATCATAACAATCAAAAATTTTTATTAAATATAAATCATTTTTATCCTCTTAAATTAAAATTATACGTTTAATGGAATAAACACGTGATAAAATTATTGTAAGAAGAGTTAAAAGAAAGTTTTTCTAAATTTCCTAAGATTCAATTAAAACTTCTTTTTCTTCTTGCAATTTTTTTAAAAAATTAGAATAATACTTTTTTTAAATTATATATTATCAATAACAATTTAATTAAACCTAAAAGTTAAATAGTATATTAATTACAAACAGGAAATGAAAAAATGGACGAACACATTATAGAAGCAATAGGAAAAGCAAAAATAGTAATAAAAGATGGAAAAGTTGTAGAAGTAGGAGAACCCGAAATAGATTATTGCCCATTATTCCACAAACACCGAAACATGGAAACCTTAACAAAAGAAGCAATAAAAGATAATATAGAATTTCGTATAAAAGATTTTGGAATGTGTACCCCACAAAGAGAAATAAAAATGAAAGATTTCCTATCATTTGGAATATCTGAAACAATATCAACATTACTTAAAGAAAATATTATTGATTGTGCTATAATGGTATGTGAAGGATGCGGAACTGTAATAATTGATGATTCTGAAACTGCCCAAGGAGTAGGAGGACGAGTATCTGGACTTGTTAAAACTTCACCTATACCTGAAATTATCGAAAAGATAGGTAAAGATAAAGTAATTAATCCAGAAAATGCAGCAGTACAACAAGTAAAAGGAATAGAATTAGCAATAGATGAAGGATATAAAAATATTGCAGTAACAGTTGCAGGAACTAAAGATTTAAACGAAATTAACAAAATTAACAACTCTATTGAAGATGTTAACATATATGTATTTGGAGTACATACTACTGGACTAAGTGAAGAAGATGCAATAGAATTAATAAATAATTGTGATGTTATAACAGCTTGTGCATCTAAATATGTTTGGGAAATATGTGAAAAAGAAGCTATTTTTAAAGTAGGAGAATCTATACCAATATATGCAATGACTCCCAAAGGTAAAGAATTTATGGAATTAAGATTAGAAAAAATTGGTGGAAAACAACCTAAAAAAGATAACCCTAAACATCCCCAACCATTAATCTAAAAAAAATTTAAATAAAAAACAATTTGTGCAGTACAGTAAATTATAAATTTTCTGCTACTGCACGAATAATACAACTTTGAGTAATAAGACCCACTAATTCATTATTTTTTACCACAGGAATTCTTTGATAACCTGTTTTAGCCATCAAAATACTAATATCTTTGATAGAAGTATTTTTATCAACAGTACATAATTCTTTACTCATTAAATCTTCAACTTTTAAGCCCATAGCTTCATTACCCGCTAATAAAATATCCCTATGAGTTATAAGACCTACTAATTTTTTTCCTTCCAAAACAGGGACCCCTCCAATATTCGCCCTTAACATTTTAAGTTTTGCTGCAGCAACTAAATCAGAAGGTTCAGAGTATGTGACATTACACAACATAATATCTTTAGCAGTTAAATTTTTAATCATATTTTATATGAAGTATAAACGCATATATTAATAATAGAGAATAGAAAAAAATTCTTATTTAATAATTGTTTTTTAAAAAATTTCGAGGGATTATAATTGACTCAGATGGAAGATGCAAAAAAAGGCAATATTACTCCAGAAATGGAAAAAATTAGTAAAAAAGAAAATATTAATATTGAAAAATTAGTTAATAAAGTTGCTGAAGGTAAAATAGTAATACCAAAAAATATTAACAGAGAAACAGAAGTTTGCGGAATAGGTGAAGGATTAACTACTAAAATTAATGCAAATATAGGTTCCAGCAGCAAAATAGAAGATATAGATTTAGAATTAAATAAAGCAAAATTATGTGTAGAATATGGAGCAGATGCATTGATGGACTTAAGCACTGGTCCTGAATTAAATAAATTCCGAAAAGAAATAATTAAAAGCGCGAATATACCTATAGGCACTGTTCCAATTTATGAAGCAGGAGTTATAACTCTTAATAAGGGAAAAGAAATAGTGGATATGGATGAGGATGACATTTTTAAAGCAATAGAAAATCAAGCAAAAGAAGGAATTGATTTCATGACTCTTCATTGTGGAATTACTAAAGATTTAGTGAAAAAAATACAAGCCGAAAAAAGAGTTATGGGTATTGTGAGTCGTGGTGGAACATTCTTAGCTTCTTGGATTTTACATAATGATGAAGAAAATCCTTTATACTCAAATTATGATTATTTACTTGAAATAGCTAAAGATTATGATATTACCTTAAGTTTAGGAGACGGATTACGACCAGGATGCTTATCTGATGCTAGTGACATTCCACAAATTCAAGAACTTGTAACTCTTGGAACTTTAGTAAAAAAAGCTCAAAAAGCATCAGTTCAAACAATGGTAGAAGGACCAGGACATATGCCTTTAAATCAGATTAAATCTAATATGGAAATACAAAAAACATTATGTAATGGAGCCCCATTTTATGTATTGGGCCCAATTGTAACAGATTTAGCTCCAGGTTATGATCACATTACATCTGCAATAGGAGGAGCAATAGCTGCATCTTCAGGAGCTGATTTTTTATGTTATGTTACCCCTGCTGAACATTTAAGTTTACCTGGATTAGAAGATGTTAAAGAAGGAATAATTGCATCAAAAATAGCAGCACAAGCAGGTGATATTGCATTAGGTTTAGATAATGCATGGGATAAAGAAAAAGAAATGTCTAAAGCTAGAAAAAATTTCGATTGGGAAAAACAATTTGATTTAGCTTTTGATAGTTCAAAACCAAGAAAATATCGGGACAAATGTGAATTAGATGATAATGAAATGTGTGCAATGTGTGGAGAATATTGTTCTGTAAAAATAGCTAAAAATGATTTTTAATTTATTATATTAACTATATCATTTTTTTAATTAATACAATATAGTAAAAAAAGATAAATGAAATAAAAACAAAAAATTAAATAATAATTTTAGAGGTGAATGCTTATGAATTTAGAACATGTAGATGGCGAAAATAAAGGTAATATTTTATTATTTGCTTTAAGTACTTGTGGTTGGTGTGCAAAAACCCGAAAATTACTTGAAGAGTTAAAAGTAGAATATGATTATATTTATGTGGATTTAACTCAAGGAGAAGAAAGAAACGAAGCAGTTCATGAACTCCAAAAATATAATGAAGCTATTTCATTCCCAACATTAGTTTATAATCAAGAAGATGTTATAATTGGTTATAAAGTTGAAGAAATTACTGAACTGATAAATGAATAAATTATAATCATATTTATTTGAAATAAATATTTTTTTAAAAAGGAGAATAGAAACATGCCAAATTATGAAGAATTTAAAAAAGAAACAGAATCAACTGGATACTTCATAAACCCAGATAAAGAATTTGTAGAAGGATTACTTAAAAATATTGAAGTAAACAAAGAACGATATGGTTATGGTGCTTGTCCGTGTAGATTAGCTAGTGGAGATAAAGATAAAGATTTAGACTTAATTTGTCCATGTGATTATAGAGATATTGACCTTGATGAATATGGATCATGTTTTTGTGCATTATATGTAAGTAAAAATATATCTGAAGGTAAAAAAACTGCAGAATCTATTCCAGATAGAAGATTAAATGAATTAAACAAGAAGGATGAACCTAAAGATGAATCTAAAATCTTAAATCTTAAGTATCCAATTTGGAGATGTAAAGTTTGTGGATATTTATGCAGTAGAGAAAATCCTCCAGAAATTTGTCCAATTTGTAAAGCCGAAGCTTCTAGATTTGAAAAAATATTATAGAGGAATTTAATTAAAATGAGATATCAAGAACTTGTAGATGTTTATGAAGCATTAAGCAGTACTACAAAAAGATTAGAAAAAACAGATATATTAGCTGAATACTTTGAAAAAGTAGATGATGAAACATTACCAATTGTAACATTATTAGCTTTAGGAAAAGTATTCCCATTTTATAGTGAAGATGAAATGGGAATCGGAGATAAGTTAGTTATGAAAGCTATTGGTAAAGTTGTTGGAGTAAATGATGATGAAGTAGAAAACCAAGTCCGTGACCAAGGTGATGTTGGAGCTGCAGCTGAAAAATTATACTCTAAAAAAAGTCAAACTACATTTTTTTCCCAACCTTTAAGTATTAAATTTGTATTTAATAATTTAAAGAAATTAGCAACTATATCTGGTAATAACTCTACAAATAAAAAGATATCCATTATTTTAGAATTATTATCATCTGCTTCAGCTACTGAAGCTAAATATATTACTCGAACAATTACTGAAGAACTTAGAATCGGTGTTGGTGAAGGTATTATACGCGATGCTATTTCACAAGCTTTTAATATAGATAAAAGTATTACTGAAAGAGCTTACATGTTAACTAATGATTTAGGGCTCGTTTCTAAAGTTGCAAAAGAACATGGTAAGGAAGGTCTTGAAAAATTATCATTAACCCCTGGAAAACCTGTTAAACCTATGCTTGCTCAATTATCTCCAGGAATTAGTGAAAGTATTATTGAAATGGGAGAGGCTCTTTGTGAAACAAAATACGATGGAATACGTATGCAAGTTCATAAAAATGGTAATGATATAACTATATTTACTAGAAGATTAGAAAATATTACAAAAGCTATACCTGAAATTGTTGAAGAAATTAAAAATGCTTTTCCAGATGAAGATTATATAGCTGAAGGGGAAGTTATAGCTACTCGTAATGGTAAACCATTATCTTTCCAAAATATTCTTCATCGAGTTCGTAGAAAATATAATATTGAAGAAGCAATCGAATCTGTTCCTCTTAAGGTATATTTATATGATCTTTTATATTTTAAGAAACCAATGCTAGATGAACCTATTAAAATCAGAAGAAAAATTCTTGAGGATATTGTTGATACTTCTAGTGAAAATGTTAATTTAAGTGAAAAGGTTTTTGTCACTGAAGATAACATTGATGATGCAAAGAATTTATTTGAAAAATCTTTATCTGAAGGTCACGAAGGAATAATGATTAAAGATGTTAAAGAACCTTATATTCCAGGAATTCGGGGCAAAAAGATGTTAAAATTCAAAGCTGAACCTGAAACTTTAGATGTTGTTGTTGTAGGTGGAACCCATGGTATTGGTAAAAGAGGAGATTTCATTGGTTCTTATATGGTTGCTTTAAGAGATGAAGATAATCAACTAAAAACTGTGGCTCATGTTGCAACTGGACTTGATGATGAAACACTTGAAAAATTAACCAAAAAAATGGAAGAATACAAGATAAGTGAAAAGGGCACTAAAATAATTGTTAAACCTAAGATAATTTTAGAAATTGCTTATAGTGAAATTGTTAAAAGTCCAGAATATGAAGCTGGTTACTCTTTACGTTTCCCTGTTGTAAAAAGAATTCGTGACGATAAAGGTATAGATGATATTGATACAGTTGAGAGATTAGTATCTATGTATCAAGGTTAAATTTTTTTTAAATTTTTTACTTTTTTTGATAATACTATTTTAGTATAATTTTTAAAAACTTATTTTAATTTTCTATTTTTTTAATTTAATATATTAATTACTTTATTTATCTATCTTTTTTATAATTAAACCTCAAATCTTTTTTTATTAATCCTGTTAAAATAAATAAATTATTTAAATTAAACACACCAAATATGATAATTAATAATTATATTAAATTCATAATTTAACTAAATTTTTTCATAGAATTAAATTTTTCAATAAAAATAATAATGGTGATTATATAATGGCAAATAAAAGATTATTTGGAACATTTGGTGTTAGAAGAGTAGCAAATGAAGTGTTAACACCGGAATTTGCATCTAGATTAGCTGCATGTTATGGAACAATAGTTCAAGGTACAGTAGCTATTGGTGGAGATACTAGAACTAGTACTCCAATGTTAAAACATGCTATAACTGCAGGATTGTTATCTTCTGGTTGTGATGTTGTGGATATTGGAATATTACCTACTCCTGCAATACAATATGCTGTTAGAAATTATTATGATGGGGGAATAATAGTTACAGCTTCACATAATCCACCAAAATACAATGGTCTTAAATTTGTTGATGAATTTGGTATTGGAACTCCAGATGACATGGAATTAAAAATAGAGGAATTATATTTTGATAAAGAACCTAAACGTGCCAGTTGGAACGAAATAGGAAAATATTGTATTAATGAATCAATTATAGATGAATATATAGAAGAAGCACTTAAAAGAGTGGATGTTAATGCAATTCAAAATGCACATTTAAAAGTAGTTGTTGATTGTGGTTCTGGAGCAGGTTCTTTTACTGCACCTTATATATTACGTGAACTTGGGTGTGAAGTAACTACTTTGAATTGTCAAGCTGATGGATTTTTCCCTGGTCGAGATCCTGAACCTATTGAACCAAACTTAACTGAATTAATAAATACTGTTAAAATATTAGGTGCTGATATAGGTTTAGCTCATGATGGTGACGCTGATAGAACTATATGTATCGATGAAAAGGGTAATTTTGTTTTAGGGGATAAAACTTTTTCACTTGTTGAAAAACATATGCTTAAAGAAAATAATGGTGGAACAATAGTGACAACTGTTGCAACATCAACTGCAATTTATGATATAGCTGAAGAATATAATGGGAATGTTATTGCTACAGCTGTGGGGGATTTATTAGTTGCTAGAAAATTAAAAGATGAAGATGGGTTATTTGGTGGAGAAGAAAATGGAGGGTTGATTTTCCCTGATTTTGTTTATGGAAGAGATGCAGCAATGACTGTGGCTAAGATATTAGAAATTATTGCTAAAGAAAAAAAACCATTATCTGAACTTGTAAGTGAATTGCCAGAGTATTATTCTGAAAAAATGAAAATTGAATGTCCTGATGATAAAAAATCTGAAGTTATGAATAAAATAGCTAAAGAAATAGATGATACAACAGATTATAATATTGATACTACTGATGGTGTCAAAATATTAAGAGATGATGGTTGGATTATTATTAGACCTTCTGGAACAGAACCAATATTTAGATGTTTTGCAGAATCAGATTCTCAGGAAAAATCTACTGAAATGACTAAATGGGGTATTTCTTTAGTTGAAAAATATTTAAAATAAAAAAAAAGATAGTTTTAAAATTTTTGTTTTAAAACTTTATAATTTCTTCAATTATTCTATTCAAAATACTTTTCATTATTTTAAAAGTAGGGTTAATTAAATAGAATAATTGCTTAATTACATATGAAAATATTTCAAGTAAATTCATAATACTAATAATTAGTATCTAAATTTATTAAAAGAATATTGACAATATACATCATTGCAACTTTTTTAACATATAACTAAAATTTACACTAATAAGAAATAAGTGTATATAGCAGATATTAAACAAAAACCAATATAAACAATTACCCTTACAGTAATTGCCTTTTCATGTTTATCCTGATAATTTCCAGTTAAATAATCAACAATAATCATTAAAATAAATATTATAAGAAAAATTAACCCAGGAATTAATTTACCTAAAATTATTTGACTTGTTCCAGGTATTAAAAAAGCTAATGCTATTAATATTAAATCATACCACATAAAAATAATCTCCTTTTTTCACTAATCATAAATACTCTAAACACTCCTCTTTCAAAAATTGTGCATCATCATTACTTGGATTTTTAGCTAAAATCTTCACCAAATAATTTAATGCTTTATGATACTCTTCCAATTCCATTAAAACAATTACTTTATTTAATAAAAATATTTCATTATCATTTTCAAGATCAATAGCCTTATCATAACATTCTAAAGCCTCTTCAAAACGTCCTAAATCTAACAAAGCATTACCCTTACGATTTTGAGCAGAAGCATCAATATCAGAATCATTAAAACATAATTCCATACCCTTATCATAAGAATCTAAAGCTTCTTCAGGACGATTTAAATCATTTAAAAGATTTCCACGAGCATTCCAAACTTGAGGATCACTATCATCTATACTTAAAATTTCATCATAAACAGATAATGCTTCATCTAATTTACCAATTACTTGAAGTATAAAACCTCTCCAATATAAGATCACAGTATTTTTAGGATTAATTTTAACTGCTTTATCACTAACTTCAAGAGCTTCATCAATATGATCACAATTTAAAAGAGCAATAGCCTTATTATTCAATATATACTCATTATCTGACTCAACTTTAATAGCCTCATCATAACAATCTATAGCCTCTTGAAATTTACCTAACCTAGAAAGGTTATCTCCTTTTTTATTTAATAAATATACATCCTCAGGATCAAAACCTAAAGCTGCAGTATAACACATTACAGATTTATCATATTTACCACTATCAAAAAGGATATCTGCCCTTTGTGTTATCATAGCTTTTTCATCTATTTTATCCCCCACCCACTCATCAATATCTAATTTTTCAAAGTAGATTATTTGGAATAAATCATCATCTTTAATTTCAGACACATACATTTTTTTAAATTCTTTAGTCATTTCTTTAGTATCAGAATATCCTTCTTCTTTAGCTAACTTATCATTATTTTTCAAATCTTTAAACTTAATCAAATCTACTTTAGTGACTTTAGCCTCAAAAACTTTCTTTTTTTCTTTGGAAACTAAATTCCAATAACAATATAACCTGTCACCAACTTCCAAAGGGTTTTTCCATAATTTTCTTATTGTCATGTTCTTTTTTTGAGTAATAATATTAATATTTTGACTTCCAAATGACAATATTGGCATTTAATCCCTCTAAAACTTACTTTTAAATTTTAATAATAATCATAAATTTATACAACTTCTTCCCCAAATTCTGCACTTTTAACTTTAATTACTGAATCTGGCAAAAATGGTTTAAGTTTTTTAGCTATTTCTTTTAAATCATTAGGATTAGGACTTTCAACATTCGCTAAACTTTCATCCAAAACACTTCGATTCCTAAATTGTTGTAAACTATAAACATTACATTTAATTTCATCAGCAATTTTTAGTATATCTTCAGAATTTAATAATCCTGGAACATAAGTGGTTCTACACTCTAAATAAACATTATCATGATTGTTTACTAACTGCATACTTTCTCTTACATTATCTCCAATATCTGAACCAATTACATCTTCATATTTTTCAAAAGGTGCTTTAATGTCCATTGCCACATAATCTAAAAGACCTAATTCTAGAATTTCATTTAATCTATCAGGATAGACTCCACTAGTATCTAATTTAGTTTTAAGACCTAAATTTTTAGTTGCTTTTAAAATAGATATTAAATCATTTAATTGAACTAAAGGTTCTCCTCCAGAAACATCTACAGCATCGATGAAATCTTTTGAATCATTAATTACTTTATAAACTTCCCCAACATCAACTTCATCCCCAGATTCCAATATTTCCCCATTATGACAATAAGGACATCTTAAAGGACATGTAGCCATGAAAATAACTAATGACATATTTCCATGAAATTCTACTGAAGATATTATTGTAGTTCCAATTTTCATTCTTTTCAAACCTTTCAATTAATTATATTTTTAATTTTTGCTAACTTCATCCACAACTTCTTTTAAAATTTTTAAAAATTTCTCATCTTCTTCTATTGTTGCAATACTAATTCTAATCCAATATTCATCTAATCCTTTAAAAGAGGTACAGTCACGCACAATAATACCCTTTTTAAGAAGTTCATAAGATAATTCACCAGCAGTAAGTCCTGTTTCTCTAATATCAATAACCATAAAATTTGATTGAGATTTCAATACATGTAATTTGTTTATTTCAGAAACCCCATCATATAATAAATCCCTACTTTTTTTACCCTTAATAATTGAATCCTTAATAAACTCTTTATCATTTAATGTAGCTAATGCTGCAACATAAGATAATTTTGTTAAAGAGAAAACAGGTTTAATTCTGTGCATAAACTCAATTATATTATTATTAGATAAACCATAACCAATTCTCATACCTGCTAAACCCATTACTTTAGAAAAAGTTCTTAGAATAAAAACATTAGGATATTCATTAATTAAATTAATATTATTATTCTCAGCATATTCTATATAAGCTTCATCTATAATTACAAGAGCATCAGTAGCTTCTAAAATAGTTTTAATATCATTTTGACTAACCACTGCACCAGTTGGATTATTTGGAGAACATAAAAATATCATTTTTGTTTTATTGGATAATGAGTTTAAGATTGAATCTAAATCTAAAGTGTTAGTTTTTAAGTCCCAACTTCCATAAACTGGGATTGCCCCATAAGGTTTTAAAAGAAATTCATAGTAAGTGTAAGACGGTAAAGGAACAATAAACTCATCACCGGGTTCAATAAAAGTTTTTGCTAAAGTATCCAAAACTTCATCAGCACCATCTCCCCCAATAATCACTTCATTTGGTTTTACTCCAGCATAATTAGCTATTTCCCCTTCAAGTTTTGTTAAATCTGATTCAGGGTACCGATTAATATTATTTAATTCTTTTTTTATAGATTCAATTGCTATAGAAGATGGACCCCATGGATTTTCATTTGATCCTAATTTAATTATATCTTCAGGATTAACATTAAATTCTTTAACTATTTCATCTTTAGATCTTCCGGGAACATATGGATCTAATTCCAATACTGCTTTTTTTGCATTCATAATTTTACCTACATTAAAAAAAAATAAAAAATTTTTAATTAAAATTTAAAACTCACATCATAAACTTTTGGAGAATCTTTAATATAATTAAAATTTTCATCATATGAATATGCTAAGTTAACATAATGTTTTGCATTAAATTTTATTAATTCTAACTGTTCTGTTGTTAATTCTTTAACAGCTCTTCCAGGAATACCCATTATTAAACTATTATCTGGAAATTCATGACCTTCTGTTACTACTGCACCTGCAGCAACAATAGAATTTTTACCTATATGCGCTTTGTTTAAAATTGTTGAATTCATTCCAATTAACACATTATCATCTATTGTACATCCATGCACAACCGCAGCATGACCAATTGAAACATTTTCTCCTATTTTTAATGATAAACCAGGTGAACAATGAAGAACACAATTATCTTGAACATTAGAGTCTTTTCCTATAGACACATGACTTGTATCTCCTCTAACAACAGCATTATACCATACTGAAACATTTTCTCCTAAATCTACATCTCCTACAACATGTGCACCGGGGAATATTTTGGCAGTTTCATGAATATTCATATTTTTTTCCTCCTAATTAAAAATCATGACCTGAATTAATTGTTTTAAATTTATTTATTTTTTTGAATTATTTTTATTTTGTAAATTATCTAAAGAAGATTGTCCTCCTTTAGTTTTATCTTGAATAATATAATCTTGTTTAACTAATATTCTCATGTTTGAACCGACATCATGATAAAGTAAAACACCAGATCCTATAGTAGAATTTGAACCAATTTTAACACCCGGAGAGAAACTAGAATTTATTCCAGTTTTAACACTGTCCCCAATGATTGCTCCTAATTTTCTTCTTCCACTATCCTCTTTTTTGTTTTTTATAATAGTTTTAACTGATTTATTATCAAAACGTAAGTTAGCTATGTTAGTTCCTGCCGCAATATTACAATTTGATCCTATAACAGAATCTCCAACATAACTTAAATGTCCAACATTAGTATTTTCCATTATAATAGAATTTTTAATTTCAACAGCATTTCCAACATGTACATTATCTCCAAAGTAAGTATTTCCTCGGATATAAGAATTAGGCCCTATATCACAATTTTTACCTATATATACAGACCCTTCAATATATACTCCTGATTTAAGAATACTTCCCTCATCTAAGAATACTTCACCATGGATTGTTACCCCTTGCTCAATTTTACCTTTAATTTCTCCTTTGATTTGTTTTAGTAATGTTTCATTAATTTCAATTAATTCCCAAGGACGGCCTACATCAATCCAACTTTTTTCTGTTACATATGCTTTAACAATCTTGTCATCTTCAACTTGCATTTCTAATGAATCAGTGATTTCATATTCTCCTCTTGAAGACATTTGAGTATTATCAATTTTTTCAAAAATATCCTTGTTAAAAACATATATACCTGTGTTTATCAAATTACTTGGAGCTTCTCCTTTTTTAGGTTTTTCTATAATGCTTTTAACTAAACCATTTTCAACTTCAACAACCCCAAAAGAACTAGGATCTTCAACTTCTTTTAAGACCATTAAAGTATCCGGTTTTTCTTTATTATAAAATGATAAGAGTTCTACAATAATTTCATTATTTAATATTAAATCTCCATTTAATACTATGACATTATCATCTATGAAATCTTTACCATAACTTATAGCATTAGCTGTACCTGCTAAATTTGTCTGTGTTTTATAAGTTATATTAACTCCAAAATCTTTACCATCTTTAAAATAATTTTTAACTATATCCTCTTTATAACCTACTATTAAAAGTATATCTTTAATCCCATTATCTCTTAATATTTCAATATTATACTGCATTATTGGTTTACCTGCAACAGGTAACATTGTTTTAGGTTTAGTTAATGTTAAAGGCCGCATCCGTGTACCTTCACCTGCACTCAATATTATCGCTTTCATTTGCTTTTTCCTCCTAGCAAATTTACATGAAAAATTTTTATCAAAATTTTTTTTTTGTTAATTAGATATATTATTAAATGAATTATTTTAAACTTACTAAAATCAATAAATTTTAATTAAAGCTCAAAATTTAATGAAAATAATTTATTTATAAAACAATTTTAAACAAATACAAAATATATTATTTATACAAACTATTCAGTTTTACAAATTATTTTCAATAATAGACACACAGCTTTGTCTAATAAATTCTGCTCTTTCTTCTGTTTTCCCTTCCAATGTAACTCTTATATAATCTTCAGTACCAGAAGGTCTTACTAATACCCAACTTCCATCTTCAAATGTTAAACGAATACCATCAATAGAATTAATTTCTTTAATATCATCAAATTCATTTGTCAATAATTCTTTCATACTCTTCATTAATCTAACTTTATCTTCTTTAGAACAAGTTATTTTTTCTCTTATACTATAATAAGATGGGATTTTTTCTAATAATTCGCTTAACGGACCTTCTTTAGATACTATTTCAGCTATTCTAAGACCAGATAATAAACCATCTGGACACATACAAAAATCAGGATGTACCCAAGTTCCAGAAGGTTCTCCCCCAAAAGTAGCATCATTTTCTATTATAGATTCTGCAACAGCTACATCCCCCACTTTAGTTCGAACAACATTACCATTAACTTCTTTCATAGCTTCATCCATACATAAACCTGCATCAACAGTAGTAACAACTGTTCCCCCAAAATTTTTAGATATGATTGCTAATAATTTATCAAATTCAGATATGTTACCTTTTTCATCTATTGCCATCATACGATCTGCATCACCATCATGTGCAATTCCCAAATCTGCACCTGTAGCTACAACAACTTTCATGAGATTTTGTAAGTTAGCTGCATTAGGTTCTGGATTTCGTCCAGGGAAAAATCCATCAACTTGAGAATTAAGAGTTGTTACTTCACAACCTGCCTTTCTAAAAATTATAGGAGATAATTCTGATCCTGCTCCTGATGCTGCATCAATAACAACTTTTAATTTTTTTTCAATATTAACAGCATCTAATAAATCGTTTACATATTGTTTTTTAATTTCAGAATTATGAGTTACAGAACCTATAAACTCCCAACTTACATTACCATAAGCTTTATAATTGTAAATTTTCTCGATTTCCGCTTCTTGATTAGGAGTGAATGCCATTCCATTAGGATTCCAAAGTTTAATTCCATTGTATTGTGAAGGATTATGTGATGCTGTAATCATTACACCTGCATTAGCACCTAATTTAATTGTTGCATAACCTACTAATGGTGTTGGCACCATACCTAATTTTATTATATTTATTCCACCTTCCATTAAGCCTGCAACTATTGCTTGCTCTAACATTTTATTAGTAGTACGAGTGTCGTAACCAATAACTACTGTACCTTCATTTTTTAAATAAGTTGCTAAAGATTTTCCCACATTTAAAGCTAAATTTGCATTAACTTCTGCTCCTACTTTACCTCTTATTCCAGAGGTTCCAAAAAGTTTTTTATTATTTTCATCCATGAAAAACACAAACTCCTTTTTTAATTATTAAATTATGCTCCAAATTTATGAGAATTATTCATTAAATCCATAACAATATTCATTACATCTGCCCCTCGAATTCTACATAAACCGCCTTTTGCTACAGTAAGTTCATTATATTCTTTAACATCATCTACTCGTACTTCAGGACCATTAATTATAACAGGAACCGGATCTCCAGAATGATTCATTACACTGATAGGTGTTGAATGGTCTGCTGTTAAAAATATGATAACATCTTCAAGTTTTAAAAGTTGACTCATAACTACTTTGTCTACTTTTTCAATGAATTCTTTCTTTTGGATTGCATTTCCATCATGTCCCGCTTCATCAGCACCATCAATATTTATTAAAAAAAAGTCATGTTCAGTGTTTTTTACTTGATCAATTATGGTGTTGATTATATTATCCAAATTAGTGTCTACTCCACCAGTAACATCATCCATTTCAATTATATCCATACCTGCAAATCTTCCAATTCCCATTATAAGTCCAGTTTCAGCTATACATGCAGAGTTTACTTCATATTTTGTGTTAATAGGTTCTACTTCAGGAACAGCTCCTGCACCCCGAGGGATAATTATATTAGCCGGAGGTTCATTTTCTTTTATACGTTTAAGATTTACTGGATGGTCTTTAATCATTTCATAAGATTTATTTACAATCTTATTTAATAAATCTGCTGTTTTTTTAGCTTCTTCAGTATCATCAAGAGGATTAACTATTTTTGGTTTATTACCTTCAACTTTAGGGTCCGCATCAGATACTTTATCAGATAAACCTTCTCCTCTTAAAACAAGAACTGCTCTATGACCTGTGGATTCCTTAAATATTATATTGATATTTTCATAACCTTCTATAACCATGGTGTTTAATACTTCAACAATATCTTTTGTGCCATCTCTAATTCTTCCTGCACGTCTATCAGTTATTATTCCATTTTCATCTGCTGTTGAAAAATTACATCTAAAAGCAATATCCCCCGGAATAACTTCTAAACCAACACCAGATGCTTCAAAAGGTCCTCTACCAGTGTATACTTCATAAGGATCATAACCTAAAATGGATAAATGTGCTGTATCACTTCCTGGTATAATACCCGGTTTTATAGAATCCATTATACCAGTAATTCCTCTTTCTGCCATTTTATCCATATTTGGAGTGTTAGCAGCTTGGAGAGGTGTTTGATTATTTAATTCTTTTAAAGGACGATCGCCCATTCCATCCATAACTAATACAATTCCTTTCATTTTTTTCATCACCTTTTTAAAATAAAATCAATTATTATGATTAATTATTTAATTATAACAAAATTCTAATTTAATTTTTAAATTAATATATATGATTAATTCTTAGTTTAAAATGATTTATATAATTTTATATCATTAATTAAAAAACATAATTAACATTAAAAACATTTAATGATTTAAATATCAAGAAAATTTTAGGAATTAATAAATATAACTTATTACATAATTTGAAATACTTAAATGGATAAAAAAAATAAAGGTGATTAAATGGTAGTATACGAATGTATGCACTGCGAATATAAATTCGATTCAGAAAAAGGCGACCCTGCTTATAACATAGCTCCAGGAACTCTTTTAGAAGATTTACCTGATGATTGGGCTTGCCCTGAATGTGCAGCAGGTAAAGAAGCATTTATTATAGTAGATGAAGAGTAAATTTACTATAATACATTAAAATCATAATTTAATATTTTTTAATTTTATTTCTTTTTTTAAATTTTTTTACAACACACAAAGTATTCCTACTATAGCTCCAGTTAAAGTAGCCAATAAATTAACATGCTCATTATTTAAGTAATCTCTTCTTTCAAATACTGCTCCAAGCAAACTATCCATAAAACAACCAACAGTACCTGATATAATAGCTATTTTTATAGATACATATGGATCCGGCATTATACCTAACATATAAGCACAAAAACCAATAATTCCAGCACCAACAATTCCAACTGCAGTTCCTAAAAAAGATATACCTCCATCAGTACCAGGTGGAACCTTTTTAAAAGTTGTTAAAAGTACAGGATCTTGTAAAACTCCTATTTCACTAGCAAGTGTATCCGCAGTAGCTGTAGCTATAGAACCTAAAAAACCTCCAACGAAAGGCAAATAGTAACCTCCAAAGGCTGCCATAAGAAAAGCAATCAAACCATTTGAAATAACATTTTTTGCCGTTCTTCTACCTTCATATTCCCCAATACTATTTTTATAAGGTTTTGCATATTTTGTAGCCAATAAACTCATTATTAAAAATAGTACAATTAAAATTAGCCAATTAACTCCTGCTGAGAATATGATAACTATACCCATAATTATCATTGTAAGAGAACCTAATAAATCTAAAGATTTTCTCCAATAAACAAAGAATCCTAATATAAAGAGTATTATAACATAACCCCAATTAATCATCAACGCTTCTTCCATAATAATCACAAAAGATATAATTTAATTACTTAAACTATATTGTTTAACTAATAAAAAGATATCTATTTAATCTGAATAATTCGAAATAAAAGTTAGAAATTAAAATAAAAATAAATTTAGTTAAAAATAGTAAAAAAAATAAGAATTTATTTTGCGAACAAATTCTTTTATATTTAAAATAAAATAAAAGTAAAAGATTTAATCTAATACTTTACTTTTAATGACTTCTACTCTCTTAAGAGGGTAAATCTTTTTAGCTGTGTGATAAATTTCACTAGCTAATCTTCCATTAACAGAAGTTTCAATAACATCTTCAAAGTTCTTTTCAGATGCAATATTAGTAACTAATTCAGTTATAGTTTCTCTCATATACTTTTGTTGGGAAGATTTAGCTCTTCTAGTAGTAACAGCTAAAACGTGAAGTTTCATTTTATGTCCATCTTTAGTTTCAACAATAACTGGAGTATCGATTCTACTAGTTCCTCTTCTAATCATACTTCTAACATAATCAGTAGTTGTTTTATGACCAGTAAATTTAGTGTTTGCAACATCACCAGCTACATTATCAATTTCAAATTGTAATTTAATGTATTGTTTAGAAAAATCACCAGTTAATTCTCTCATGGTTACTTCTACAGTTCTTCCTATAAGAAAATCAGGATCTCTTGATGGGGTTTCTCCTATTTCTTTATCTCCAAATGCAACTGGAGTTTTTATAGTATACCAAGATTTTTCTTTCCAGGTATCACGTACGTGTCGTCTTTTTGCTTTTGCCATTTAAATCAAACCTCTATTTATTTTTTCCGTTATTTTTTTTGTAATATTTATTAATTGATTATCATAAAAAACATTTTAATTTTAACATAGCATTTGCTAAGAGATTTTTATGATAAATAAACCTAAAATTTAGATAATACAATCTAAAATTGTATTAAAATATATTTTTATTTAGTTAGTCAGATTTTATTGAAATATTTTATAAAGTATACAATTAAATGATAAGTATTATAAAAATAAATATAGAATAAGCTATATAATTCAATTAAAAGCTAATTCAACTCTATAATCTACAATCCAACTAATATGGAGTCAATCCATCCTATTTAAAAATTATTCTGTAAAAAAGTTTTAAAAAATTAAAACCCGCCCATTAAGGTTATTATAACATTTTTCATTTATCATATTTAAAGGTTTTCACCATGAAAAAAAATAAAATTATAATGGACTATTCATAAAGTTCACATGATCAATATAACGTTTTAAAACTTCTTCAATTGGCCCCTCATCTTCAACAATTTTTAAATTAGCTTTTTTCGCCTTGATTTTAGTTTTAGGACCATATTGAACAACTATAACAGTTTCACAATCTGAAACTGCTTCAATAACTTTACTGCCTTGATGTTTAATTTCATCGGAGACATCTACATTTCTTTCTTCAACAAATTTAATATCTTCTCCATTTATATCATAGACAAATAATTTTTTAGCTTTTCCAAAATGCAAATTTACATCTTTACCATTAGATGAAGCCACAGCTATTCTCATATTAATCACCAAAAAATAATTAAACAGTATTAACCATTAATTTTATTAATTAATTTAGCTACATTTTCACCAAATAATTTTATAGTTTCAATACCTTCAGTATCTTCATTAGCAGTACCTTCAGCACCTGCAAAAACCATATTCCAATAATTACTACCAATAATAATCATTTCATTAATTGAAAAAAACATAGACATTTCTTGTAATGATAAAGATGTTCCTCCTCTTCTAGCAAGTACAATAGGTCCACCTACCATCCAAGACAAGAATTTATCATTACCTCTAGAAACTTTACCAATTCTTTGTAAAGCAGCCATAATATCTCCACGTGCAGTTCCAAAGTAAACTGGAGCAGCTGGAATAAATCCATCAGCTTCTCTTATTTTATCAATTATTTCATCTAATCCATCATTAATAACACAATTTCCTTTACCTGCACAGGCATTACAAGCTACACAAGATTGAATATTCAATCCTCGAAGACTAATAATTTCGGTTTCAACACCATTTGCTTCAATAGATTTTGCACATTCCTCTAAAGTTTCCATTGTATTACTATTTTCTCTTGGACTTCCACATAATAAAATCACTTTTGCCATAATATTTTCCTCCACTTTAATAAACTTAAATTTCTGCATTGTTTAAAGCATGCAAACAATCACAGTCAAAATTTTCATCTAAATCTTTAATTGTATTATAAATTAATTTAATTAATTCAGAATTCTTTTTTTCCATTATTTCTAAAACTTCATCCATATTTAATTTGTTAGGAGATATTCCAGATCCATAATTAGATACAATGCATATAGAACTATAACATATTTCCTTTTCTCTAGCTAATACAACTTCGGGGAGACCAGTCATACCCACTACATCTCCACCAAATTTTTGGAACATTTTTATCTCTGCAGGAGTTTCAAATCTAGGCCCTTCAGTGCATACATAAGTTCCATACGGAACAACATCCCCATTAGATATTATTTTTTCTCTTAAACGATTACAATAAGGTTCAGTTACATCAACATGAACCACTTTATTATCATAAAATGTTTTATCTCTTAAAACTGTGAAATCTAAAAAATCATCTACTGCAACAATTGAACCAGGACCAATATCCAAATTAAGACTACCCACAGAATTTGTAGCTATAATTTGATTTACTCCTAATTTTTTTAAAGCAGATATATTAGCTTTAAAATTAATCATGTGTGGTGGATGACTGTGTCCTGCAGAGTGTCTTGGTAAAAAAGCAACTTTTTTCCCTTCAATTTCAAGAATGGATACTTCAGGATTTGCACCATATTCTGTTTTAACTATTTTTTTTTCTTCATTATCTGCTTTATTAGCTATATCATATACTCCAGTACCGCCAATAATACCAATCATTGTTTTATCTCCTTATCAAGTTTTTTTAACCTTTAGTCACTATTAAAGGACTTACTTTAGCAACTAATTTAGCTATTCCAACTTTATCTGAAGTTTTTACAACTTGGTCAACATTCTTATAAGCTCCTGGTGCTTCTTCAGCCAGTACAGGATCAGAATTAGCTTTAACTTGAATTCCTTTATTAGATAAATTTTCTTTGATTTCTTCTGGAGAAAATTCTTCTTTAGCTTTGGATCTTGATAGTATTCTTCCAGCTCCATGAGCAGTTGATCCAAAAGTATTTTCCATTGCAATTTGTGTTCCATGTAAAACATATGAAGATGTACCCATTGTTCCTGGTATTAAAACAGGTTGACCTATTTCACGATATTTTTCTGGAACTTCATCTCTTCCCGGACCAAAAGCACGTGTTGCTCCTTTTCTATGAACTAATAATTTTAATTTTAATCCATTTTTATTAACAGTATGAGTTTCTTCTTTAGCAATATTATGAGCAACATCATAAACAGTAGTCATATTCATCTCTTTTGCAGATTTACCCAAAACATCCTCAAATGTTTCTCTTACCCAATGAACTATCATTTGACGATTTGCCCATGCATAATTTGCTGCCGCATACATTGCTTTTAAATAATCTTGTGCTTCATCAGAATCAAGAGGTGCACATGCTAATTGTCTATCAGGAATATCTAATTTATATTTTTTATATGCCTTATCCATTTTTCTTAAATAATCAGAACATACTTGATGTCCACATCCTCTAGATCCAGTGTGAACCATTACAGTTATATTGCCTTTTTTTAAGCCAAATAGTTTTGCTACCTCTTCATTAAATATTTCATCAACTTTTTGAACTTCTAAAAAATGATTTCCTGAACCAAGTGAACCTAATTGAGGAATTCCTCTTTTTTTAGCTTTATCACTTACTACACTTGAATCTGCATCTTTTATACGGCCATTTTCTTCTAAGAATTCTAAATCTTCTTTCCAACCATAACCATTCTCTACAGCCCATTCAGCTCCTTTATCTAAGACTTCATCTATTTCATCAGGCATCAATCTAATTTTACCTTTACTTCCAACACCAGAAGGAATATTTTTAAATAATTTTTCAGTTAGTTCTGGAATATATGGTCTTAAATCTTCTTCTGTTAAGTTAGTTCTAATCATTCTAACCCCACAGTTTATATCGAATCCAACCCCTCCAGGACTAACTATTCCATTATTCATATTAAAAGCACCAACACCACCTATTGGAAATCCATATCCAAAGTGAATATCTGGAAGTCCTAATGAAGATTTTTGAACTCCAGGCAAGCATGCTACATTAGTCACTTGTTCTATAGCTCCTTCTTCAAGGTTTTCAAATCCTTCATCATCAAGATATAATCTTGCTGGAACTCTCATTGCTTTTTTATAACTACTTGGGATTTCCCAAATATTATCATCAATTTTATTAATGTTATCCTTAATACTCATTATTATCACATGATTAAATCAATATTATAATTAAAAAAATAATTTTAAATAATTTTTATAAATTACAGAAATAATATAAAAAGAATATCTTTTTTAAAACTTATAAATTTAGTGAATATTTATAAAATAAAAAAAAAATTAGTAAAAAAAATAGATATAAAATAAAAATAAAAAAAATTAATGAATTTAAGCTCTAATTAAAGCAATAACAGCCCCTAATAACATTAAAGCTGCACCTAATATCCCATAATAAAATATTGAAACAATTAATCCAATAGCTACAATAATTAGTATTATAGCACTAAGCTTAGCATTGTTATTAACAATTAATCCTCCAACAATACCCACAATAGAAAATATTATAGCAGCAATAACTATATCAGAAGAATAAGTAGCAGCATGGAATAAAGTTGCAATATAAGCTATTATAGCTCCTATAATACCACATATTCCTCCAGCAATACCTAAGTATTTTTCTACTTTTCTTACTTTTTCTTTAGATTTTAAAATTCCATTATCTTTATTTAAATCATTTCCCATTGATATACCTTCTAAAAAAGGATTATGCTTCTACATACTTTCCATTTTTATATACAACATTTTCTAATGTTCTATTTTTAAATTTTGTTTGATTTGTAGAATTTGAAACAGACGGATCATCTTTATACCATGCATCAATTGTGAAATTTTTAGCATTATCTGGTACTTTCATCTGATAAAAAAATGTACCATTACTACTAGTTTGGACTTCAACACCACTTATATTAAGTTCAGGTGAAGATAAAACAACTGTAGAATTTGGTGTAGCATTACCAGTCACATTAAATACTCCAGTACCATTAACACTAGCTTCAAACGGATTTAAAGGTAAATTATCGTAAGGATTCAGTAAAGTTATAATAATAGATAAAACACAAACGAGAATTATTATAAATGCCGCAGTTTTCATCTTGTTAATTTTTTTATTTCCCTCGTCATCAACATCATAAAAAAAATCAGTAAAACTCATAATTCCCCTCTTTTATCAAATTAATTGTATAATCTTTTCTAAATAGTTCTATTTAATATTTTCTACAAAATCTATAATTTAATAAGATTAATGAAAAAATAGATTATAAATCTAATATTACTCTAACCTTAAAAATATCATCTTTTATTACATCCATTAAGTGAAAAGTAACGGCTTTAACTTCATCACGTCTTTCATGCTTATCCCAATCAATATATTCCCCACTAACCGTTCCTACTAATTCAAATTTGCTTTCATTGCTTTCAGTTATTTTTTGAATAGAAATATTGAATTTTGAAAAGAACATTAATTCTGTCTCTTCTAAGAATAGTAATTCTTCAAGATAATCATATAATAATGAAACTTTATCTTCTGATTCAATTTTAATTTCTTTACTTACACTTTGACTAACTTTTTTAGTATCAGTCATTACATCAAACATTGCTAATGATGCATTTTGATACGCATCTTCTAAAGTATTTCCATATGCCCAAAAACCCACATCTGCAGTAACATCAAAAAATTCATAGGGTTTTTCAATATCTAAAAAGGATTCCTTACTTTTTACATTCATTGTTTCACTTTTTAATTAATTTAAGATAAATAATTTTTTAAAAAAAATATTACTTTTCAAATGCTCTTGCTCTTTTTTTATATATGTAATTTGCACCACTTATTAATATCGAGTGATTAAAATGAGAAGTAAAAATACAAATATTTATAAAACTGATTTAAGAAAACAAAGTAATCTTCATGATTATTTCTTTTTTAATGGATATAATTTTGATTCATTGATGGTAATGTTTTTAGTTATAACATTATTATTTTTAAGTGTAATGGCAGTATCTGCTGCTCCAAATCCAAGTGTAATATTTGGAATTTAAATTCATTATAAAACAAAAAATCATAAGCCATTACTCAATTTTTAACTAAAAAATGTGAGAATAAAAATTAAATTTTAAAAAAATACATATATTTTATATTATGATAAATTAACATCTGTACTTTTTAAATCATCAGGATCAAAACGTAAAAAGATTTGTCTAGAATTGCCCCTAATACCTTTTCCTGTTAATTTTGTATCAATTAATCTTAAAAATTCTAATTTTTCTAAAGTTCTATTAAATGTGGCATAACTTACTTTAGTTTGTTTTCTAAATTTTGTAGATACAATAGTAGCAGTTAAAATATCATCCTTTTTAAGATATTTCTCTTCTTTAATAATTAATTTTAATAAGGTTAATTCATTATCTGTTAGAGATTTTATAGTTTCAATCAGGTTAAATGAAACATGTTGTGACAACGCTTTATCTAAATGTTCTTGTGTGATTTCTCTTGATGCATCAGATTCTGCAATATTCCCACAAACTCTTAAAATATCAATACCTACTCTTAAATCTCCACTATCTATAGTATAATCCGTTATTTGTTCAATTAAATCTTCAGATATCACATTAGGGAAAAATCCTACTTTAACCCTATCCTTTAATATACTTAATACTTCAGAACGAGAATAAGGTTGAAAAGTAATATCTTGAGGGATAAAAACTGTTTTAACATTTTTATCAAGTGCAAATCTAAATTCAAGTTCAGATAATATTACAAAAATCCCAGTATGAACTGTTGGATACTCTTCATAAGCCCTAAGTATGTCATAAAAAACTTTATTAGCTTTTTTATTTTGGAAAATAAAATTAGCATCATCAAATGCTACAATTAATGCTTTTTTATTATCAACTAAATATTTCATTACCTTTTGATATATTGTAGCAAATGGCACTCCTGTTTCTGGAGGTTTGTGTCCAAATAATTTCTCATGTATTTGAGAGAATATTCCGAAACGTGTTGTGTTAAGTTGGCAATTAATATAACAACATGCAACTTTATCGGATGTGCGCTCCACTAATTCAAATACTTTTTTAACAGCAGTTGTTTTACCTGTAGCACATGGCCCCAAAATTACTGCATTACTTGGCATTCCTCCTTTTAAAGTAGGTCTTATAGCGTAAGCCATAGCTTCCATTTGATTATCCCTAAAATTATAATTTTCAGGCATATAATCTGGATTGAATGCATTTATATTTTGAAACAAAGTTTCATCGAACATTAATATATCTTCAATTGCCATAGTATTAGTTTATTTTTTCATAATATATATAAATAATTAGTATTTAAAAAGTTTTTAATAATAAAATAAAATTTAAAATTTAGAAAAAAAGACTATGAGAAAGTTAAATTAACTAACTCAGCATCTTCATTGTTTTTTATCCAATTTGTTAATTCTTCAGCATATTTTAATTTTTTTTGTTTAATTTCATCAGCATCTTCTATATCTTCTTTAATATTAGGTCTGGAATATTTAGTTACTTTAGTTCCAAAGTCCATACCTGCTAATAAAATTTTTTCAGCACCTAATTCAACTGCTAAAAATATAGCTCTATCCCCATCAGTAAATCCTCCAAAATTGTATAGATTTCCTTCAGGTATTGATTGAGTAGTTCCAAAAACATTGTTTAATATGTTTGTATAAGTTTTTATTTTATCTTCATTATCTCCATGTGCATGTATAGCAAAAACAATTTTTTGGGAATTTGCAATTAAAAGATCAGAAATTTTACCATCTAAATCAGAAACTATAATATCTGGAATTATATCTTCTTCTAATAATGCAGTTGTTGCCCCATCAGCAGCAATTAAAATATAATTATTTAAATCATAATCATTTTTTATTTTAATTATATTTGATTTTAAAGAGGGTCCTGCTCCAAAAACAATGTAATTATTGCTCAATGTTTTTTCAAGCACATAATCATATAAATCATCTATATTTAAACAACCTTTCTTGTCTAAAATGTTGTTTAATATATCTGCGGTTTTTTCATCCCCTTCTCTTGAAAATCCAAAATCATCTAAAATTTTTGTGTACCATATTTCCCATTCATTAATATCCATGATTTAAACCTTCATTCCTATTTTATTTACCAATTTTTTAAATTTTCAATATTCCCTGTCATATCATATCTCAATGGAGTTAAACTAACAGTTTTATTATTTAATAAAGCATAACCATCAGTATCTTTCTCATAATTTTTAATCATATTTGGAGATATTAAATAATATTCTTCTTCATTTTCATCTTTTTGTGTGATTATATCTGTATGAAACATTTTATCCGCTAATGAGGTTATATTAATTTCATCAGAAGATGGATATGAGGGTATATTTAGATTTAATAAATC
>JAEZRD010000073.1 GCA_023440975.1 Methanobacteriota archaeon
GAATTGAACCTTATACAATATGGTAAGTATATTGCATTTGCTAATCCATGAGGTATGAATCCATCACTAAATAGTGCACCTGTTATATCTGATAGAGTGTGTACTATTCCTAAATTTGAGTTTCCAAATGCCATTCCTGCACGTGTTGCAGCATAATGCATATTTTCACGGGCATTTAAGTCTCCATTGTATGATTTTGGTAGGTTTTCTATTATTGTTTTTATTGCATCTAATGCTAGTGCATCACTAAATGGTTGATGAGATAATCCTACATATCCTTCTATTGCATGTGTTAAGGCATCCATTCCAGTGTAAGCTATTATTTCTGGTGGTAAGTTTTCTACTGTGCTTGGGTCTAGTATTGCTATGTCTGGTACTAGTTGGAGGTTGCTTACTGCATATTTGAATCTTGTATCTAAATCTGTTATTACTGTTACTGGTGAGACTTCTGAACCTGTACCGCTGGTTGTTGGTATAGCTATGAAGTGTGCTTTTTTTCGAAGCTCTGGGAAGTCTACTCCACTTGTTAATCTGTTAATGTTTAGGTCTGGTTGTTCATACCATAGCCACATTGCTTTTGCTGCATCTATAACTGATCCTCCACCTAGTGCTACTATCCAGTCTGGTCTGTATTTGCTTAGGTGGAATGCTCCTCTTACAATTAATTCTTTATCTGGATTGCTTGGTATTCCATTTATCACATTTACTGCCATTCCACTAAATTTTAGGTTATCTAATACTTTATCGAGGATTCCGTTTTCTTTCACTGATCCTCCTCCCATTACTACTAGTGCACTTTTTCCTTTTATTTTTCTTAGTTCGCTTAATGCATCTTTTCCATAGTAAATGTTTCTTGGTATGCTGAATTCTTCCATGATTATTTCCCCTACTCATTTTTTTTTTAGTTTAATTTTTCATCTAATTCTTCTATTAAGTTTAATGGTATTCCTAAATCTTTAGCTAAACTTAAATCACTTATTTTTCCTTGATGATATAAGTTCATTAATATTGTTGGATAGTATAAGCCGTTTCTTGTTATTGTTTTTCTAATATCTTTACTGTTTATAAGTATTATTTCATTGGATTTCTTTTTTATATATTCATTGTAGACTTTTCCTAATGAAATGTATTCATCTTCAGTTATGATTTTCAGTAGGAATAATCTCATTATAATAATATCACAACTTAATTGAAAGTATTCTCCTAAGTGGTGTATATTTTTTAGGTTGAATGTAAATGGTTCCATTTCTTTTATTTTTGTTTTTAACACTTTACTAGGTAGTAGTATTCTGAATGCTAAGTCGAAACATTCCATTTCATCTATATTTTCTAGGTTGTATATTGTTGAATTGCTTAATCCTGGTTTATCTAATATGAGGTGTGTTAATTCATTAAATAGTGTGAATTTTTTATCAAAATCTCTCACATTTACCCCTATTATGGGTAGTTTATCATAGTATAATGCGTATCCTCGTAGGTCTTCTGGATTGATATTGTAGAATTGGAAAACCAGTATTCCTAGGGATTCTATTATTTCTACAAGATCATTGAAGTTGAAAAGTAAGAATTTGTAATTATCATAGTTTAGTAGGTCTCGTACACTTTTTACAATTAGGTTTTTATCTGTAATGTTTATATCTTTTATTAATTGTCTTCTTAATTTTAATTCCGGGTTTTCTGCTTCTAATTTTAGTAGGTGTTCTCTTTTGTAAGTGGCTTGTTGTAATTCATAAACTATTTCACTTGTTAATCCTTGTTTGTATTGTTTTAGTGTACGGTAATCTGGGTATGGATTATCATAACTTGGACGGTCTTTTGAGAAAAAGAGTATTGGTGATTTATCATAGATTGTTGCTATTTTATTTAGAGTACTGTAATCTATGCGACCTGTTGTCTCCCAATAGGTTACTGTTTCTTCTGAAACATTCATTTGACGAGCTAATGATGATTTACTCATATGTTTTTTTCTTCTGGCCCATATTAACCATTCTTTATTTACTTGTAGTTCATCAGTACTCATAAGTAAAACCTTTTTTTGAAGGGGATTTATTATTATTTATAGAGTATATTTATGTAAATTAGTAATATTTTAGATTTATTATTTTTATATAGAAAAAAGTTGCTTGTTTATAAATTTTTTTTTATAAATGTTTAGTTAGTTTTTGTTTATTAAAATCTTAGATTAAACTAACTAGCTTTTGATTTAAATTTAAAAAAAAATGATAGAAAGAAAAAAAAGTTAAAATTTAATTTTTTTAATAGAAATAATTTTTAATTTTGGTTCCAACCCAAGCAAAGATAAATGCTAAGATTATGGTAATTATTATATCCCAGATGAACCAGCCAAAACCAGCATATCCTCCTAATCCGAAGTCTATTACTATTGCTGAGAGTAAACCAGTTATTATACTGTTTAATCCAAGGTCTCCGAGTTCTTCTGAGGTAAGGTAACCCATTATTATTGCACCAAGAATTATTCCCCATGTATTGTGTCCGATTAATCCTAATAAGATTGTTACTATTAAACCGAAACATATTGGAATAATATATTTGGTTGTTGGGGTGTTTTCTCCTCTAAATCCTCTTAGTTGAGTACCGAACCATGCAAAGACGAATGCTAGGATAATTGTTATTATTATATCCCATATGAGCCATCCTACACCATTATATCCACCTAATCCAAAGTCTATGATTAAAGTTGCAAGTAAACCCATAATTACACTGTTTATACCAAGATCTTGATATTCACTTAAGGATAAGTATCCCATTATTATAGCCCCTATAACAACTCCCCAAGTGTTATGACCTATTAGACCTAGGAATAAAGTAACTATTAAACCAACAACAATTGGTAGACCATAGGTAGTTACTACTTTATTAGTATCCATGATTATTCACTTCCTTTATATTTTTTTACATATGTTTTTATAATTATTTTAAAAAATAATCAATTATTACATAAGTGTTATTAAAACATTAAATAATAATATCAACATCTTATATAAACTTTTATAATTAAATTAGAAAATGAAAAAAGAAAGATGAATTAATATTAAAAAAAGATAATTTAAGAATTTAATTTGTTATCCTGAGGTTCCTGATACTGTTCCACTAGAACCACCAGAAGAACTACCCTCAGAACTGGAACTTGATGAACTATGAATATTAGAACTAGAACCACCAGAAGAACTTGCAGGTGCAGAAGATGATGTGTGACTGCTAATTGTTCCAGAGTGAGATCCACTAGAACTAGAACCTGAAGTTGTAGCTACTGTTGCTGTGGTATTGTTAACTGTAGTATTATTTGCAGTAGAATTAACTACAACAACCTTATTAAAATTGTTTTGAGAGTAAAAGTAGTAACCAACACCACAAATAGCAACTATAATTAGTATAATTACTCCAATTATTAAATAATCAGTATTTTCCAAATTTAACACATCTCTTAATTATTTAAACTTTTTTTATCTTGCCAGTAATAAATTACAATACAACTTAAGAGTAAACTTATAAAGCCTATTATCCATCCAGCCCAATAAATAAAGGTACTTGATAAAGTAATTGAATTATTTATAAATGTTAATAATGTTAAAAATGCGAAAAAGAATACTAACCATAATCCACAGAATACTAAAAATATTGTTATAAAAGATGAACCTAATTCTTCAGAACTTGCCATAATTTTCTCACCACTTCATTTTATATTTATATTTAATTATTATAAACCCCATAAATCTTTTCCATGAAAAAATAATTGGTTTATCTTGCTTTTTTATGGCAAGAAAAACACATTGTATCATTGGAGTTGGTTTTAAATGTTTTACCACAAACTGTGCAAGTTACTGTTTTTAAAACACTTTTTTGAGGTTCAATATTTGTCATTTGACAAGGACAAGTTCCATTGGTCATTTGACCTTTAATTTTTTGTTCAAATGCTTTATCTTCATCCATATTATTTAGACTCCGCAACATCCACCTGAGGCACTTAAGCCTAGTGCACTTAAAAATAGAGTGTAATCTTTTTTATGTAAGTCTTTTTCTGTGATTAGTCTGTTTCCTGTAATGTATCCTTTTCTTATTAATTTTCCGAATTTTTCAAATTTTGGATCATTTAAGAAGTGGTCAAAGTGTTCTTTTTTCACTATAAATACTACATCTACTACAGGGTTTCTTTTGATTTCTTGGATTATACCTGTTTCTACTTTAACACTTAAATCTTTGTTTTTTGTTATGATTAATATTTCTTCTGGAGCAGAATTTGTTATGAAACCTATTCTACCATAGTCAGGTAGTGTGTAGAAAAGTGATACTTCACTGTTTGCCCATTTACTCCATCTTTCTACATCAAATACTTCACTCATTATTTAATCTCCTTTTTTATTTCTTCTATTTTTTCTTTAACTATTTCTACACAGTATTCTCCATCATTATCTAAGCGTACTACATCTGTTGCCTTGTAAGGAGTGTCTTTTAGTACTTCTGTTACATCAATGGATTTTAATGTTTTCACTCCTTTTTGTTTTAGGATTTCATCTACACATCTGGAGTTGCATCCGTTTACTGATATGATTGGATATTTTTTTATTAATTCTAGGAAGGATTGTTTACCTGCACTTGTTGCACCTATACATATTGATATGGTGTCTTGGTTTTCTTGGGCTGTGTCATGGACAGCACCTCTGCAAACAAGTCCGTTTGGACTCATTCCATTACATGCAGATAATGCGATTTTTTCTACCATAATCTTTTAAACCTCAAATTATTTATTATTTTTTTTTATTTAAAATTTTTATTCTTATATTATTATGGTATAATGGAATTTAAATATTTATATGTAAGTTAATCATTTTTTAATAAAAATACTCTTTTGCTTGTTGAATACTATTTATTTTAATATAAAATTAAAACAAAACAATTTTATATTAATAAGTTTATATAATTATTTAAAAATTTATTAAATGATTTTGTAATGGAGTTTAATTAAATTGCAAATATTTGAACTAAATTTATTTGGAATTATACTTTTAATAGTAAGTATCCTATGTTTGGGATTAGCTTATTATGCATATAATAAAAGACATGAAAAAGTCTATCATTATGTACTCTTATTTTCAATATTATGTTTCATTGACTTTTTCTTACAATCATTTGAGAGCTTATTCAATGTCTTCCAAATAGAATTGTATTGTGGTCAGTTATGTGCTATAGGATTTATTTTCATACCTGTAGTATGGTCCCTTTTATGTTACACATTCACACATGATGGTAAAGACTTAAAAAGAGTATATAAAATTTTACTTTTAATTATACCCGTGTTTTGTCTTTTTGGTGCATTAACCAATCCTTGGACGGGATTATATTACAGTAGCATTACAAATGTGCCTAATTTTATAACTTATCAATTAGCATATAATAGTAATTGGATAAGTCATTTGAATAATTTTTATGAATTTTTCCTTTTGACTATGGTTGTTTTAATGTTATTTAAAGAAGTGCTCTTTGGAAAGAAGATTTATAAGAAGAATATTGTAATGTTACTT